>CAZQJF010000322.1:0-4508 GCA_964593735.1 uncultured Streptomycetaceae bacterium
CGCGAGCACGTAGAACTCCCACACCTGGCTCATGAAGTAGCTCCATATCGTCACCGCCGCGTAGGCCGCTATGCCGGTGAAGATGGCCGGCTTGGCGCCGAGCCGCTCGCCCGCATGCCCGAATGCGAGCGCCGCGGGGAAACCGACGAACTGCGTGATCAGCAGCGCGACGATCAGGCTGTTCGGATCGAAGCCGAGCGCCAGGCCGTAGTCGACCGCCATGCGCGCGATGGTGTGCACGCCGTCGATGTAGCACCAGTACGCGAGCAGGAACAACCATACCGGGCGCAGGGTGCGCAGATGACGCAGCGTTACGCCCAGCTGGCGCAGCCCCGCCCGCACCGCGGTCCAGCCCGTGACTCCCCGTGGACTCGGCGCTTCCTTCACGAACAGGAGCAGCGGAATGGTAAAGAGCCCCCACCACACCGCAACCATCACGAACGACACGCGCACCGCCTGCGCCGCATCGGCCAGGCCGAACGCCTGCGGCCACAGGGTCATCATCACGTTCAACGCGAACAGCAGGCCGCCCCCGAGGTAGCCGAGACTGTAGCCCAGGGCCGAAACGTAGTGCAGATGCTCCTCGCGAGCCACCTCTACGATGAGCGCGTCGTAGAAGATGTTGCTGGCGGAGAATCCGATCGAAGCGACGACAAACAGCGCGATCGCGGGCAGCCAGTCGCCGCGCGCCACCAGCGGCAGCGCGCCGGTCATGACGATCGCCAGCGCGGTGAACACCACGAGGTACTTCTTCTTGGCCGATCCGGAATCGGCGATTGCCCCGAGCACGGGCGCAAGCAGCGCGACCACCAGGCTCGCGCTGGAGCTCGCAACGCCCAGCTGGAACGTGCTCACCGTGGGATCGTCGCCCGCGCTCCAGTACTGCTTGAGGAACAGCGGGAAGAATGCCGAGATCACGGTCACCGCGAATCCCGAGTTCGCCCAGTCGTAGAGCGCCCAGGAAGCTACCGCTTTCCGGTTCGCGATGCCTTTTTTGTCAGGCACTAGCAGCCTGTCGGGCTTGACGTCATGAGCGGTCGATGCGAGCGCACGGGGAGTCGATCCTGGTTATCGCCGAGCCGACAGGCTGTAATGGGGGCATTGGGAGGGCGGGAAACCTGGATCACATCGCCCGCGTCCGGCGCATCCGCGGAAAATGCGAAAGGCGCGAAAAACTTAGCCACGGAAACACACGGAAAGAGCACGGACGGGCTCTACTGGTGTTCCTCCGAAACGCCTACCTTGAGATCGCCCGCCGGGGCGCCGGGAATGCGAAATTCGAGCTGCCGCGTGCAGGTGCATGCCGCCTTCGGCGCTGCGCCGGGCTCCCTGGTCCACGACCAGTTCAGGGTAACGATAGTGCCGGCAATCTCGGCGCTCGGCCGTTCCGCGCGCACCGGAGTGCATGTTTCGTTGGCCAGAACCTGCACGACCAGTTCCTGTCCTTCCCGGCTGACGTTCTGCACCCGGGCTCGTTCTTCCGCCGGCAGATCCTTGCTGCAACCGGCAAGTTCCTTGACCGTGACGTCACGGATTCCGGTTACCGGCGGGCTCGGCTTGGTTGCGGCCGCCGGCCCGCCCCGCGGAGCCGGTACGCCGGGGGGCTCTGATGGAAAGAACTTCCACGCCAGCACGCCCCCGATGGCGAGCACGGCGACCACCAGCAGTGCGTGGCTGCGCTGAAAACCGTACGACGCGGATGGCGTTCGCGAAATCACCCTCGACTCCTGCAGTGGCCGTATCGTTCATTTGATACAGCCTCCAAGAAAGAAAGTATATACCGGGAGGATAGCCCCGGCAGCGGCGTTACCCGGCTTTCAAGCCGGCGAAGGCTCTTTCGTCACTGTTCCTTCAACAGCTGCGCTGCGATGATGTTGCGCTGTATCTCGGACGTGCCCTCGTAGATCCGCACGATGCGCGCGTCGCGGTACACCGTCTCTATGCCCGCCTCGCGCATGTAGCCCATGCCGCCGTGGATCTGCACCGCGCAGTCTGCCACCCTGGCCAGCGCTTCCGTCGCGTGCAGCTTCGCCACGGAAGCTTCCAGCGTCCCGCGTTCGCCGCGCATCAGGACTTCTATCGCTCGCTCGGTGACGAGCCGCGACGCGTCGCGCGCGACCGCCATGTCGGCGAGCATCCACTGCAGGCCCTGGTACTCGGCGAGCTTCTTTCCGCTCTGCGTGCGCACCTTCATGTATTCGATCGAGCGCTCGATCAGGCGGTCCATCATGCCGCAGCATCGCGCCGCGATGGTCACGCGCCCCCGCGTGAGCGTCTTCAGCGCCTGGATGTATCCCAGCCCTTCCTCGCCGAGCAGGTTCTCCGCGGGGACCTCGCAGTCGTTGAACGCCAGGGGGCAGGTGGTGGTGCCGTGCATGCCCATCTTCAACTCGTTGCGCCCCACCGACAGGCCCGGGAAGCCGCGCTCCAGCACGAACGCCGAGATGCCCTTGATGCCCTTCGCCTTGTCGGTGATCGCCATCACCGTGAAGACCTGCGCGATACCGGCGTTCGTGATGAAGATCTTTTCCCCGTTGAGGATGTAACGGTCGCCCTTCCTCACCGCGGTGGTGCGCATCGCGGCCGGATCCGATCCGGCCAGAGGCTCGGTCAGCGCGAAACAGCCGACCCATTCCCCCGTCGCCATGCGCGGCAGGTACTTGCGCTTCAGGGCTTCCGAGCCGATCGAGACGATGCCGTTGGTGCTGATGCCGGTATGGTTGGCGATGATGCACGAGAAGCCGTAGTTGCTCCTGCCCAGCTCTTCCTCGACCATGCACTTGCCCGCGAGATCGAGCCCGGTGCCGCCGTACTGCTCGGGGATGGTGATGCCGAACAGTCCCAGCTCGCGAGCTTTCGCCATCAGGTCGTCGGGGATGGCGTCGTGCTCCTCGATCCACCGCGAGCGCGGCTCGACCTCTTTTTCCACGAACCGGCGGATCTGCTCGCGGAATGCTTCCACTTCAGGCGATAGCGTCATGCCTCGACCCCACAGACAGGAAATTCAGCCACAGATACACACAGATAAACACGGACAACAGCAAAATACAGGATCAAGACAGATTCAGCCACGGAAACACACGGAAGTACACGAAAAAATTAAAGATACCCTTGCTGCTGCTTTCGTGTTTTCCGTGTGATTCCGTGGCTGACGCATTTTCGCGCGGCATGTTCTCATTGTGGAATACGGCAACCGAAACGTCGCTTTTCAGGCGGCAAATGGCGGGTGTTATCATTCGGAATCTTCTGGATAATTCCAGGTTCGCATCGTGAACACCGCCGCCACAGCCACCGCCACCGTCACCGCGCCACAGTCTTTCAGGGACGTGTGGCTGATTTCGGCCGGCCACGCTTTCACTCACTGGTACACGGCGACCTTCTATCTCCTGCTCCCGCTGATCGGCAAGGAGCTGGGGCTCTCTTACACCGAGATCGGCGTGATCATGGCGGTCCAGAACGGCGTGGGCGCGATCACCAGCCTGCCCGGCGGCATGCTCGTGGACCTCGTCGGCAAGAAGGGCTACCTCATGGCGACCTCGCTGTTCTGGGTCGGATTTCCGTATGCCCTGATGAGCCTGACGCACGACTACTGGATGCTGCTCGTGTGTGTGACGCTGGTCGGCGTCGGCAACAACCTCTGGCACCCCGCCGCGCTCTCCACCCTCGCCTACCGCTATCCCGATCGAAAAGGGCTGGTGATCGCTTTTCACGGGATGGGCGGAAATGTGGCCGACGGGCTCGCGCCGCTCGTGGTGGGAGCGCTGCTCGTCTGGTTCAGTTGGCGCACCGTGGTCGTGATGAACGTCGTGCCGGGCCTGGTGATGGCCGTGATGATCCTCACGATGCTGGGAGCGTTCTCCATGACCTCGTCACGCGCGGATGCGATCAACGCCGCCGGCAAGTCGCGCGGAATGAAGGTTTACCTGAAGGAATATGCCAGCCTGCTCCGGAACCGGGCGCTCATGCTGGTGGCTGTCGGCTCGGCATTTCGCACCATGACTCAGGTCGGGCTGCTCACCTTTCTTCCCGTGTACCTCGCCTACGAGATGGGTTACTCCCCGTTCGCCGTCGGCGTTTGCCTGGCAATAATGCAGGTCGCCGGCCTGGTGGCGAGCCCGATCGGGGGGCATCTGTCCGACAAGTTCGGCCGCAGGCGCATCGTCATGGCGAGCATGATGCTGTCGGGCCTGGTGATCGTGTTGATGGCGTTCGCCGGGAAGAGCCACGCGTTCGTGCTGTTCATCGCACTGATCGGCTTCTTCCTCTACGCCATGCGCGCGGTGCTGCAAGCCTGGGCGATCGAGTCCACGCCGAAGGAAATGGCGGGCAGCGGCGTGGGATTGCAGTTCGGAACGCAGGCTGCCGGGGCCGCTTTCGCGCCGGTGCTCTTCGGGATGATCGCCGACGCGTACGACATTAACACCGCATTCCTGTTCCTCGCCGGGCTCATCGTCTTTGCCAACGTGATGATCGTTTTCATGCCCAAGGACGACAAGAAAACGGCGTGA
>CAZQJF010000323.1:0-4496 GCA_964593735.1 uncultured Streptomycetaceae bacterium
GGGCGGTTTTGCATTTAGCAGCGTGTCGGAGCTTCAAGTCCGACAGGCTGCTAGGGCATATATCTATGTATGTTCACGTACATAGGGCGTAGACTACCTTCGTCGTTGCGCTGAGCGGTCGGCCTGGATTCTTCGGTCATACGCCGTCGCAACCAGGAGGGATCCGCATGGCCTCACCCCACAGCCCGACGCAAAACCACCTTCTCGCGGCCCTCCCCGCGGCGGATTACGAGCGCCTGCTGCCCGATCTGGAACTCATGGCGATGCCGCTGGGATGGGCGGTCTACGAATCCGGCGACCAGATGGGCTACCTGTATTTCCCGACCACCAGCATCGTCTCGCTGCTCTACGTCATGGAAAACGGCTCATCGGCGGAAATCGCGATCACCGGCAACGAGGGCCTGGTCGGCATCTCGTTGTTCATGGGCGGCGAAAGCACGCCGAGCCGGGCGGTGGTGCAGAGCGCAGGCCACAGCTACCGGCTCAAGGCGAGCGTCTTGAAAAGGGAATTCGCGCTTGGCGGACAGTTGCAATTCCTGGCGCTGCGCTTCACGCAGGCGCTGATTACGCAGATGGCGCAGACCGCGGTGTGCAACCGGCACCATGCCATCGACCAGCAATTATGCCGCTGGCTGTTGCTGAGCCTGGACCGCTTGCCGGGTAAAGAACTGCTGATGACGCAAGAGCTGATCGCGAACATGCTGGGCGTGCGCCGGGAGGGCGTGACCGAGGCTGCCGGCAAGCTGCAGACGGAGGGCTTGATCCACTACAGCCGCGGCAAGATCACCGTGCTGGATCGTCCGAAGCTGGAGCAGCGCGTCTGCGAGTGCTATGCGGTCGTGAAAAAAGAGCTCGACCGCTTGCTGCCGTATGAACTGGCCACGACAGCGTGAACAAACCGCTGCGAGTGGTCCCGCTGCGGGTTATGTCGGCGATGAAGGCCGGCCTTTCAAACAGCCAGGGAGCCTGGCCGCGAGCGCGAAGCTGGCGTGTCAGCGCCGCTCTTCTGCTCGAATTGTTCATCGAGCGACCGTGCCAGGTCGAAACCCATATAGCTGATTCCCTTCCGGAAAGTCGCACCGACGGTAACTTGAATACGCCCGTTAGGACCGAGAAATTCAACGGGCCTGACGCACGTCCATTTTCCAGCTTCTAGGCGAACGAAATGCCTGACCAAATACTCCATCTCCGTCTCCCGTGCCCTTGATGGGTACCAGACATCAATCTAGTCCCGGAATCCATCCCTCGTCCGTACGGTAACGTACGTTGGATCTGGCGCTATGCACCCTCAGCGCTTGTGCGCTATGTTCACGAGTTGTCCATAGGCTTTTTGATCTGCTTCGCCCTGCTGCCGGGTCAAGTCCACGATCAGCGCCAAAAGCGACTTGATGTCCCTGGAAATTTCGGACAGGCTGGCTAGCATCTGCTGCTCTTCCGCACTGGTCATGGTTGAACTCCGTGGTGACAGCTAAGGACCCTCTGAACAAGTCATCCCGGAGAAAGCCGGGATCCAGTAACACATTGATTGCTCTGGACCCCGGCGTACGCCGGGGTGACGAATTCTTACGTTTTTCGGACCTTCCCTAATAGAACGGGCTATTGCCCGCCGATCGACACTGAAAAGCCCGCCGTCTGCAGCTTGTACGATGACGGAATGTACGCGAGCTCGATACGGATTTCCTTCAGTTTCCGGACCTTCAGGGCCTCGGCGGGGAAATCCACTTCCACGGACTGGGTCGCATCCTGCCCGGGGTCGAGCCGGTCCGTGGCGTTGTACGAGGATTCGAACTTGAGCGCCGGTTCGGTCCGCGCCTCCTCGATCTTGATGAGCTTGCCCTGATCGTCGATGTAAAGAATTCTGCCCCCGAGGAGCCGCACGGTCTGGTCCGTCGAGCTGTTCGTCAGCTTGAGCTTCCCGGTGAGCTTTGCCGGAGTGTCTATCCGCCCGGTGCCCTGTTCGACCCGCTCGGTTACCTTCAGCTCCGTGACCTCGCCGTTGACGATGCCAGCCTTCACCTGCACCTTGTCGGGCGTCACCGTATAGACCTTGTCATCGATCACAGCCCTCGCCGAGGGCTTCGGAGCGCAGCCGAAGGCCGCCGCCGCGATCGCGGCCACTAGCATCACACCTGTCCATACACGCATAACCACCTCCTGGTAATCGGGTAATTGCGACCCGGCGCACCCGCATGGTCGCCAGGGCGCCCGTCGTCAAACGAATTTTCGCTCCCCGCCCTGAAAACCTCTGTTCGCCAGCGCACATAGGGTCGATAGTGGCCCGGAAAATAATCCGGAGAGCATCGCACCCGCACCGCCCGCCGTCGTTCCGGGAAGATTTCCTCCAGCCCGGACAAGAGCGCCAAAAACAAAACGTATTGACCCGGAGCGCAATCGTCGTCCGGACGGACCCTGCGCGCCGGCGTACCTACCGTGGCATATTGCCTGGCGTCGATAACCCTCACTCGCTGATGCCCATGAATGGAGAGGTTTTTATTGACCCGTCCCCCGATACCGCGTATAAGAAAACGAGCTATTTTGTTTCCTCTCCTTGGTCCCGTTGCTTCTTCCGGGACGCTGCTCCAGCCGCGTCCATTCAGGGTTTGGGATTGAACAGGTGCGCGCCTGGCTGGGTGCGCATGAATTGAAGCCTGAATGCGAGCGTGAATCATGGAACGGATAATCGGTTTCGACGAGCTTCACTGGTTGCAGGAGCTCGGATCGAGCACGCGAAAGAAATCGGTTCCCGAGATCATCGGGGCCACGCTCCTCACGAGGGGCCTCATCGAGCGGAAACCCGGCGGCTTCGCCCTCACGGCAAGGGGCCGCATCGCGCTGGCGAAGCTTGGTTAGCCGTTTTTCTTTGCACTCTTACCGGGCCTGCCTGCTGGTAAACACATAAACACACGGCCTGATACTGCGCCAGGATGACTCGGCTGCTGGCATCCACCCGGTCACCCTGCCCTCCCCAATTTCCTCGAAGTCGTTGCACGAGTACGAAACCATGTTAAAGACGAGCAAAACGAGCGCGAAATCCGTGAGGGGCAGGACGGTGACCGCGAAGACCAGGGCGCGCCGGGCGCACGAGCGGCCGGCGGCCAGGCACGGACGGGTCAACGGGAAGGCCAAAATCGGCGCGGCAGCGGTAAAAATGGGGTCAGAGTCGATCCCCGGCAAGTCTCGCGAACGACGAATAAAAATGAAGATCGACTCTGACCCCATTTTTACCCGGAGCGCGCGCAAGGCGGCGCCCGGTGAGGTGATGCCGCGGCCGCAGATCGCCGTCGCGCAGGAGAACTCGAAAGGCCAGCCGCCTTCCGCGCGCAAGCTTACCGCCCGGGAGAAGGCGCGCGTCAAGGAGTTCGATCGCAAGGAACTCTCCCCGGCCGACGCCGAAGCCCGGCGCACGCGCCTCACCAACCTCATCGTGCTCGGCAAGACGCGCAGCTACCTCACCTATACCGAGATCAACGACCACCTGCCGGACGAGATGCTGGACTCCGAGCAGATGGAGAACACCATCGGCATGATCAACGCGATGGGCATCCAGGTCTACGACGAGGCGCCGGATGCCGAGACCCTGCTGATGGCGGAAGCGCCCGCCGCCGTCCCCGACGAGCAGGCGGCCGAGGCGGCGGAGGCCGCGTTGTCGACCGTGGACTCCGAATTCGGCCGCACCACGGATCCGGTGCGGATGTACTTGCGCGAGATGGGCTCGGTGGGGCTGCTCACCCGCAAAGCCGAGGTGGAGATCGCCAAGCGCATCGAGGACGGGCTGCGTCACATGATCCAGGCGATCTCGACCTGCCCTGCCACGATCGCCGAAGTCCTCGTGCTGGTGGAAAAGATCGAACGGGACGAAATCCGGGTTGACGAAGTGGTCGACGGCCTGGTCGATCAGGACGCCGGAGAAGAACCGGACGGCGCGATGCCGGGGCGCGAGGAGATCCCGCAACCGCTCCAGGCCGCCGGCGACGGCGACGAAGAGGAACTCAGCGCCGCGCAAAGCGCCGCCCTGCTCAAGCTCAAGAAGGACGCGCTCGAGCGTTTCACGCTGATCCGCTCGCGCTACAAGAGAATGCGGCGCGCGCTCGAGCAACACGGGCCTCGCGGCCGCGCCTATCTCCAGGCGCGCGACGCGGTGACCAACGAGATGATGAGAATCCGCTTCGCGGCGAAGCAGGTCGAGGCGCTGTGCGACGGCGTGCGGCGGCTCGTGGGCGAAGCGCGCTCCTACGAGCGCAGCATCATGTCGCTCACCGTGGACAAGGCCCACATGCCGCGGCCCCACTTCATCGAGGCGTTTCCGGGCAAGGAGACGAACCTGCGGTGGATCAAGGGCGAGATCGATGCGCACCGCCCGTGGAGCGCGGCGCTCGAGCGCTTCGAGCCCGCGATCGTGGAGAAGCAGCAGCAACTCCTCGACCTGCAGGGGCGAGTAGGCATCCCGATCAAGGACCTGAAGGAGATCAACCGCCAGATGTCCACCGGCGAGGCGA
>CAZQJF010000324.1:0-4488 GCA_964593735.1 uncultured Streptomycetaceae bacterium
CATCTATCCCGGCTGCGGCTACGGCGGGTCGTGTTTTCCGAAGGACGTGAAGGCCCTGATCCATGTTGCGCGCAGCCACGATTTCGAGCCGCTGGTCCTGAGCGCGGTGGAGGCCCGCAACGCGCTGCAGAAACAGCGCCTGTTCCAGAAGATCGTCGATCGTTTTGGCCCCGACCTGTCGGGCGCGACTTTCGGGGTCTGGGGACTTTCGTTCAAGCCCGGCACCGACGACATGCGCGAAGCGCCCGCGGAGGTGCTGCTCGGGCAGCTCATCGCCGCGGGCGCCACCGTCAAGGCCTACGATCCGGTCGCCATGGGCGTCGCGCGCCGGGTGCTGCCCGCGGCGTGGTTCGAGCGCGACCGGCTGACCCTTGCCGAGCACCAGTACGATGCGTTGGCCGGCGTCGACGCACTGGTCCTGGTAACCGAATGGAAGCCGTTTCGCTATCCCGACTATGCGGTGATGAAGAAGGCGATGAAACGGCCGGTGATCTTCGACGGGCGCAACCAGTACGATCCGCGGGAGCTGCGCGAGCTCGGATTCGAATATTTCGGCATCGGCCGGTGAGGGCAGGCGGAACAACTTGGCCACGGAAACACACGGAAAAACACGGAATGGAAAAACAAGAGGCACTCACTGCGGAAGCAGGTCGGAAGAAAACCAGAAGAAACCGATTGGGACTCATTTTGAACTTCGCGCATGCCCAGTGCATGCGCGGTGGTTTTGTCACGATGAAGACTTCCGTGGGCTTCCGTGTGTTTCCGTGGCTGAATCTTCTATTTGATCTGCGGGGTTGATCGTCATGTGCGGGATCACGGGCATTTTCGACGGGCGCGCGAAGCGCGAAATCGATCGCGCATTGCTCGATCGTATGAACGAATCGCAGCACCACCGCGGTCCGGACGGAGGCGGCCTGCATGTGGAGCCGGGCGTCGGGCTGGGACACCGGAGGCTGTCGATCATCGACCTCGCCACGGGACAGCAGCCGCTCTACAACGAAGACGACAGTGTCGCCGTCGTATTCAACGGCGAGATCTACAACTTTCAGGAGCTTGCGAGCGAGCTTGCGGCCTGCGGCCACACCTTCCGCACTCACTCCGACACCGAGGTCATCGTGCATGGCTGGGAGCAGTGGGGAGAAGCATGCGTGACGCGATTCCGGGGCATGTTCGCCTTCGCCTTGTGGGACCGCAACCGCGAAACCCTGTTTCTCGCGCGTGACCGGCTGGGGGTCAAGCCGCTTTACTACGCCGAGCTGCCCGGCGGGCACTGGATTTTCGGCTCCGAGCTGAAATCGCTGCTGGTCCATCCGGGCGTGCCGCGGCAGATCGATCCGCTGGCGGTCGAGGAGTATTTTGCGTACGGCTACGTCGCCGAGCCCCGGACGATTTTCCAGGGCGTATGCAAGCTCTCTCCCGGCTGCACGCTCGCAGTGCGGCGGGGAGCGCCGGCGCCGAAGCCGGTGGAGTACTGGGACGTGCCGTTCAAGTCCGCCGGGCCCGTGTCGGAGCAGGAGGCGGGCGAGGAGCTGATCCGGCGGCTGCGCGAATCGGTCAGGCTCCGGATGATTTCGGACGTTCCTCTGGGAGCGTTTCTCTCGGGCGGCGTGGACTCGAGCGCCGTGGTGGCGATGATGGCGGGCCTTTCCACCGATCCGGTCGTCACCTGCTCGATTTCCTTCGGCGACCCCGCGTTCAACGAGTCGGCCTACGCCCGCACGGTGGCGGAGCGATACCGGACGCAGCACCACGTGGAGCAGGTGGATCCCGACGATTTCGGCCTGGTCGACCGCCTGGCAATGCTCTACGACGAGCCCTACGCCGACAGCTCCGCGATCCCCACCTACCGCGTGTGCGAGCTGGCGAGAAAGACGGTGACGGTCGCGCTGTCGGGGGACGGGGGCGACGAGAGTTTCGGCGGTTACCGCCGCTACCGCTGGCATCTCAACGAAGAGCGGGTGCGTTCGCTCCTGCCGCTGCAACTGCGCCGGCCCGTATTCGGACTCCTCGGGCAGTTCTATCCCAAGGCGGACTGGGCGCCGCGCGTGTTCCGCGCCAAGTCCACTCTGGAGGCGCTCGCCCGCAACTCGGTGGAAGCGTACTTCCACAGCGTTTCCATCTTCCACGACGCAATGCGGCGCGAGTTGTTCAGCGATCGCTTCCGCAGCGAGCTGCAGGGTTACTCGGCGACCGACGTGCTCAGGCGCCACGCCGCGCGCGCGCCTACCGATGATCCGCTCTCGCTCATCCAGTACCTGGATTTGAAGACCTACCTGGTGGGCGACATCAACACCAAGGTGGACCGGGCGAGCATGGCGCACTCGCTCGAGGTGCGCGAGCCTCTCATGGACCATCCGCTGGTGGAGTGGGTGTCGAGCCTGCCGCCTAACCTCAAGGTGCGCGGCAGCGAGGGCAAGTACCTCCTGAAGAAGTCGCTCGAGCCGTATTTGTCCCCGGAGATACTCTACCGGCCCAAGATGGGCTTCGCCGTCCCTCTGGCGCGCTGGTTCCGCGGCCCGCTGCGGCAGTCGGTGAGGGACGCAGTGCTCGGGTCCGTCCTGGCCGATACCGGCTGGTTCAATCCCGCGTATCTGCGCCGGATGGTCGATGGCCACCAGTCCGGCATGCGCGACTACAGCGCGTCGTTGTGGACGGTGCTGATGTTCGAGTCCTACATGCGCAACGTCATGGGGGCGCAGGCCGGGCCGGCGTCCGCCGCGCGCGCTGTTGGCGACTGATGTCCCGAGTGCAGGTCAGGTTTTAGCCACGGAATCACACGGAAACACTCGGAATGAAAAGCAACGACATTTCTGGAACGAACGAGAAACACCCGTATCGGCGTGAGCGGGGTCGCTTACCTCGTGTCGTTTGAAAACTTCCGTGCCTTCCGTGTGTTTCCGTGGCTGAATCTTCCTTGAAACACAGACCGGGTCGGCGCAAGAGCATTTTAGCCACGGAATCACACGGAAACGTACGAAATGAAGTGCAAGAGCATTTTGGCCACGGAATCACACGGAAACACACGGAAGTAACCGGACGGGAACGAAAGTCTCGAGAATGAAATCTTTTCAAAACCTGCGTCCGGCCCTCATCAAACCACCCTTGCTTCAATTTCCGTGTGTTTCCGTGTGTTTCCGTGGCTGAATCTGCCGTGGCTGAATCTTGATTTTAAATGCGCATCGTTCACATACTCGACCACTCGATACCGCTCCAAAGCGGCTATGTCTTTCGCACGCTGTCCATCCTCCGGGAGCAGCGGGCGCTGGGCTGGGAGACGTTCCATCTCACCGGGCCGAAGCAGGGTCCGACGGAACTCACCGAAGAGACGGTCGAAGGCTGGCATTTCTACCGGACGCCGCCCCCCGGCGGGATACTGGAAGGCGTGCCTGGCCTTGGAGAGCTCGAGCTGATAGGAGAAATCGCACACCGTATCGAGCAGGTCGCGAAGCGCGTGCGGCCGCACATCCTGCACGCTCACTCGCCCGTTCTGAACGCCATCCCCGCGCTGCGCGTAGGGCGCCGTCTGGGCATACCGGTGGTCTACGAGTTGAGAGCGCTGTGGGAGGACGCCGCGGTGAATCACGGCACCGCTCGAGAGGGAGGGCTGCGCTACCGCTTGAGCCGGGGACTGGAAACCTGGGCGCTCAAGCGCGCGGATGCAGTTACGACGATCTGCGAAGGGTTGCGTGACGAGATCATCGCCCGCGGCGTTCCGGCAGTGAAAGTAACGGTGATACCGAACGCCGTGGACATCAACGAATTTTCGGTCGGAGGCACGCCCGAGGCCGGGTTGAGACAGCAGCTCGGACTGGACGACGCGATGGTCCTGGGCTTCATCGGCTCGTTCTACGCTTATGAAGGACTCACCATATTGTTGCGCGCGGCGCAACAGCTGCTGGCGCGGGGCGAGCGCGTGCGCGTGCTGCTGGTCGGCGGGGGCCGGCAGGAGGCGGAATTGAAGCAGCTTGCCGCGCAGCTTGGTATCGCGGACCGGGTCGTTTTCGCGGGCCGCGTGCCTCATGGCGACGTGCAGCGGTACTACGATCTCATCGACGTCCTCGTCTATCCGCGCCTGTCCATGCGACTGACGGAGCTGGTCACGCCGCTCAAGCCGCTCGAGGCCATGGCGCAGGGACGGCTGCTCGTCGCGTCGGACGTCGGCGGGCACCGCGAGATGATCAGGCCGGGCGAGACCGGCACGTTGTTCAGAGCCGGCGATCCGGATGCGCTCGTGGAGGCCGTGCTGGCGCTGGCGAAAACACCGGAGCGTTGGCCCGCGATCAAGGCGGCTGCCCGGCGCTACGTGGAAACCGAGCGGACCTGGAGCGCCTCGGTTGCGCGTTATCGGGGTGTCTACCAGCCGTTGCTTGGAGACCAGCATTGAGCGCCGGAAACCTGCGAATCGGTCTCGTGGGACCATTGCCCCCGCCGTCGGGCGGAATGGCCAACCAGACCAGGCAGCTCGCCCGCCTGCTCGAGCAGGAGGGC
>CAZQJF010000325.1:0-2676 GCA_964593735.1 uncultured Streptomycetaceae bacterium
GCGCTGCAGCTTGGCCCCCTCGCCGTGCGCTGGTACGGCCTCATGTATCTCATCGGCTTCGCGCTGGTCTGGATCATCGGACGCTCGCGCATAGCGAAGCGCCCGGACGGCGTGTGGACGGCCACGGATCTCGGCGACGCGCTCTACTACGGCATCTTCGGCACGATCCTCGGCGGGCGGTTCGGCTACGTCCTGTTCTACAAATTCGGCGATTTCCTGTCCGAGCCATGGCGGATCTTCTTCATATGGGAAGGCGGCATGTCGTTTCACGGCGGTCTGCTCGGCGTGATTCTGGCGCTGTGGCTTTACGCACGAAGCCGCAAGCAGGACTGGCTCGCCGTCACCGACTTCATCGCGCCGCTCGTACCGCTGGGGCTCGCGGCCGGCCGGCTCGGCAACTTCATCAACGCCGAGTTGTGGGGGCGGCCTGCCGATGTGCCCTGGGCGATGGTCTTTCCCAATGTCGACGGGGTGCCGCGGCATCCGTCGCAGCTTTACGAATTTGCGCTCGAGGGCCTCGCGCTTTTCGCGCTGCTCTGGTGGTTTTCGATCAAGCCGAGACGGCGTGGAGCCGTATCAGCGCTGTTTCTGATCGGATACGGACTGGCCCGCTTCAGCGTCGAGTACACCCGCGAACCCGATAGTTACCTGGGTCTGCTCGCTTTCGGGCTGAGCATGGGACAGTGGCTTTCGCTGCCCATGATCGCGGCGGGCGTCGCGCTGCTGGCGTGGGCCCATCGAAACGCGCCGCGCCCGGCGTAAGCTCGATAACAACGGAAGCCCGGTTCATGGAACATCTGCTTTTCAGTCTCGCGTCGATGCTCACCGCCGCGGCTCTCCTGTTCGCTCCCCTCACGGGCTTCACCGCACATCCGAGTACAGGCACTAACGCCGCCGGAGCCGATGCACAGCTCAGACTGGTGTTCGAAAGCGTCCAGCGGCAGCAACTGAACGCGGCCCTGGAGGAGGTCAACCGCCTCGTTGCCCGCCATCCCAATTTCCGCCTCGCCCATCTCGTCCGCGGCGACCTGCTGCTCGCCCGCGCGAAGCCCATCGCAGGATTCGGCAACACCGCCCACGCCGGGAACGGGCAACTCGGCGAGTTGCGCGCGGAAGCGATCGCCCGGCTGCGCGCATATACCGACCATCCCCCGGCGGACCTGCTGCCGCGCTATCTGCTCCAGTTCAGTCCGGGGCAGAAGAACGCGATCGTGGTGGATGGCGTCCGCTCGCGTGTTTACCTCTACGAGAACGCGAACGGCACGCCCCGTCTCGTGAAGGACTATTACACGACGCTCGGCAAGTACGGCATCGACAAGACACTGGAAGGCGACAAGAAGACCCCCATCGGGGTATACCACGTGACTTCGCAGATCGCGGGCAGCAAATTGCCCGATCTCTACGGCTGGGGGGCGTTTCCGATCAATTATCCGAACGAGTGGGACAGAATGCTCAGAAAGACCGGCTACGGCATCTGGCTCCACGGGGTGCCGTCGGACAACTACGCGCGCGCGCCCCGGGCGAGCGACGGCTGCATTGCGCTGGCGAATCCCGACATCGAGGAGCTCGGGAAGCGCGTGCAGGTGGGCGTGACACCGGTCATCATCGCCGAGCGAGTCCAATGGGTGACGCCCGCCGCCTGGCGCGCCGAGCGCGACTCGTTCCTGCGGCACCTGGAAGCGTGGCGCGCGGACTGGGAAAGCCTCGACACCGAGCGGTATCTCACGCACTACGCGCGCGACTTCCGTTCGGACGGCATGGACCTCCCGGCCTGGCAAGCGCACAAGCGGCGGGTCAATGCGGGAAAGACCCGGATCACGGTCTTCCTCGACAACATGAGCGCCTTCCGCAGCCCGGGCAAACAGCAGCTGATCGCGGTGACGTTCGATCAGGATTACCGTTCGGACAACCTCGCCCAGCAAACAACCAAGCGCCAGTATTGGATCGTAGAGGACGGCCGCTGGAAGATCGCGTACGAAGCGCCGACTCGCGGTGTCAAACTTGTTCTGCCTGAATCGTATCCGGGAAAGGTCCGATAGACGAGGCGCGATGCAGCGATTCGCGTTGACCGGCAAGCAGTGGGCTGTCGCCGTTGTCGGGCTGGCGTTGCTGTTGGCCGCCGCGAGCGCCCTCTATGTAGGCAACACCAAGGTGCGCCCGGTGTCCACGGAGCGAGACCATATTTTCGGCAGCCCGGACGCGGAGATATCGCTGATCGAATACTCGGACTTCGAATGTCCGTTCTGCAAGCGGTTTCATGAGACCCCGAAGCAGATCGTGCAGGCGTATGGGGGCAGGGTCAATTGGATTTACCGCCATTTCCCGCTGCCCCCCCACAACCCGGCGGCACAGCGCGAAGCGGAGGCTGCCGAGTGCGCCGCCGAAATCGGGGGCAACGATGCTTTCTGGCGCTACGCGGACCTGATCTTTGCGCGGACATCGTTGAACGGCACGGGCGTCCCGCCGGAGCAATTGCCCGGGATGGCGGCATCCATCGGGCTCGACAGGACGAAATTCGCGGAGTGCCTGCGCAGCGGCCGCACAGCAAACCGCGTCTACGAGGATTACATCGAGGGCATGGCGATCGGCATCAAGGGCACGCCGGGCAGTCTCCTCCGGAACAATCGGAGCGGCGCCATGGTGCTGCTTCAAGGCGCCGTGCCGTTCGCACAGATC
>CAZQJF010000325.1:2776-4484 GCA_964593735.1 uncultured Streptomycetaceae bacterium
CAATCGGAGCGGCGCCATGGTGCTGCTTCAAGGCGCCGTGCCGTTCGCACAGATCGAGGCGGCGATCTCTCTGGTATCGAAGGAAAAGTAGCCATCGGAATTCCGCCGCGCGCAGTATAAGATGACGCAGGAGCGGGACCGCCGCTGAAACAGCCATCCATGATTGCAAACCGATGAAGGAGTAAACCATGCGAAAACCCGGCGTTACCTCGATGCTGCTCCTGCTCGCCGTCATGTCCGGTGCGGCCCTGGCGGAAACCAGGACCGTTACGCTTGCAGTGTCGAAGATGACGTGAGGGGATTGCGCGGTCTCCGTGCAGAGATCGTTGACCAAGGTCCCGGGGGTAGGCAAAGCGGCCGTAAGCCTGGAGAAAGGCGAAGCGGTAGTCACCTACGACGATGCGAAGACGAAGGTGGAGGCGCTGCTCAAGGCAACTGCGGCGGCAGGCTACCCGTCCTCCGTGAAGAAACAATAAGCGCCACCGGTGCCCGGCCGCGGGATTTCACCCACGGCATTTTCCGCAAACGGATGTCAAAATGAACGCACAACACCATCACACCCCTCATGATGCCGGCCACGCCGGCAAGGAGATCGACCCCGTCTGCGGAATGAAAGTGGACCCGCAATCGGCGGCGGGCTCACTCGAGCATGGCGGGGTGAAGTACTACTTCTGCGGCAAGCATTGCCTGGCGCAGTTCCAGGCTGATCCGGCCAAATATTTGAGCAAGTCTTCCGCGCCCGCGGCGGTGGCTGCGCGCAAAGGCGCTCAATACACCTGTCCCATGCACCCGGAAATCGTGCAGGATGGGCCGGGTTCCTGCCCCAAGTGCGGCATGGCGCTGGTGCCTGTCGCCGGCACGGGCGAGGCGGACGACTCCGAACTGCGCGACCTCACGCGGCGGCTCTGGGCAGGCGTCGCGCTTTCCATTCCGCTCGTCATGCTCGCCATGGGGCCGATGATGGGATTCCACGAGCCGTTCGGCCTGATGCCGCGGGCGCGGGGCTGGGTGGAGTTCCTGCTCGGCACGCCGGTGGTGCTCTGGGTCGGCTGGCCGATCCTGCACAAGTTCTGGCTGTCGCTCACGCACCGCGCGCTCAACATGTATTCGTTGATCGGGCTGGGAGTCGGACTCGCCTACCTCTTCAGCCTGGCCGCGGTGTTCGCGCCCGGGCTCTTTCCGGCGGAATTCCGCGAGCACGACGGCGCGGTGGGGACCTATTTCGAGGCGGCGGCGGTCATCGTAACGCTGGTGATACTCGGCGACGTCCTCCAGTTGCGCGCGATGGGCCAGACCGGCCAGGCGATCCAGCAATTGCTGCAGCTCGCTCCGAATCTTGCCTGGCGCGTGCGCGACGATGGCGCCGAGGAGCAGGTGCCGCTCGACACGGTGAAGGTCGGCGACCGCTTGCGCGTGAAGCCGGGCGAAAAAATACCCGTGGACGGCAAGGTGCTGGAGGGCACGAGCCGGGTGGACGAATCGATGATCACCGGAGAACCGGTGCCGGTCGCCAAGGAAGCAGGCGCCCGGGTCACCGGCGCGACGGTGAACGGCAATGGCTCTCTCGTCTTCCAGGCCGAGCGGGTCGGCTCGGATACCCTGCTCTCGCAGATCGTGCACATGGTCGCTCAGGCCCAGCGCACGCGCGCGCCGATCCAGCGGCTCGCCGACATCATCGCGGCGTACTTCGTCCAGATCGTAGTGGTCA
>CAZQJF010000326.1:0-4472 GCA_964593735.1 uncultured Streptomycetaceae bacterium
ACCGGTGATACGCCCCGCGTGATCGACACCGGGCCCTCTGCCGGGAGCGTCCCAGCCTCCGCTCGCACCGGCGCCGCCGAATTCGCCGCCCTTCCCCTGCACGGGCTCGGAACTTCCGCCCGAGCTGGACCTGTCGTCCCTGCGATCCCTGTCGAAGGTATCGTCGCGATCGTCCATCGCCGGAAACCGCTCGCGGCGGACGGAATTCTGCAGCAGCTCGTTGAGCAGGCTCAGCTCGTCGGCGGGCGGCTGGAACGGCGCCAGCAAAGTGCCCGACAGGGGTTGCGCCGCTACCGGCGACTTCCAGAACTGCCACCACGGCGGCGCGCGCAGCGGCTCGAGTTCGAGCGTCATGTCGCTTTCCCGCCGCAACCGCTCGACGATGGCGTCCAGCATCCTGTCGGCAAGGCGCACTCCTCCTTGCGTGCGTCGCATCCTGCTGTCGCGGCCCGCCGGGCCGCCGTAAACCAGGAGCGCCAGCCGCCCGTACGCCTCGGCCTGCAGCGCCTCTCCCGAGAGTGGCTCGAACAGCAGCAGATGGCTGCCGTACTCGTTCGCCTCATCGCCGGTCGCGGGCCGGTGATTCAGGAGCCGGTAGCTGCCGAAGGGAGGATGCCCCCAGAGCCGCAGCGGATCGCAGGATGGATTGGCTTGCCGGGTCGCAATGGCCGGCGTCGCCGAGGCCACCGCATCGTCGGACATGACGGTCTTGAATCCATCGCGCAGTGTCGCGAACCCCGCACGCTCGCGCGCCTGCGGAACCTGAACGTTCAAGGTCAACCTGGGGAGTATCCCCTTATCCTGTCAGAAGCTGGTTTCAAAAGAGAGTTTGAGCCACAGATAAACACAGATGAACACAGATAGGATCCAAGGCGGATTAACCGCCGATGGCCGCCCATCCTCATTTCTTTCCGCCAAGGAAAGCTCGAATCTCCCCTCTCCTGCGGGAGAGGGGCGGGGGTGAGGGTCGGCCGCCGATAAGTTCAAGATCATATTGAGCCGCAGATAAACGCGGATAACACCAGTTTATTGCAACCGCCGATGGCCGCCGATGGCCGCCGACGAAATCAGATTCAATGACAGGAAACACCCGGTAGAGATTCCGGTAGGCGGTCCTCTTTCATTGGGTAGTTGCTAGTTCTTATTACCTTTGAAGTTATCGGCGGCCATCGGCGGCCATCGGCGGTTAAATGAACTGGACCTTTGAATTTTGAAATCTGCGTGTATCTGCATTCATCTGCGGCTAAATCCTGCTTTTCGTTTTTGAGGTTCCAGGCACTCTTAAGCAAGCAGCCTGCGGTAAAGCCGCAGCCATCTTTTTCATCGAGTAGCGGCGCAGGACATGCCGCCGCCCGGCATCCGACAGGCGGCGCGCCAAGACACGATCGCCGACGACGCGCGCCAGGGCGGCGGCGATCTCGCGCGGATCACGCCCGGCAAGCAGCAACCCGGTGCGCCCGTCGATCACCAGCTCGCGCGTTCCGCCGGAGTCGTTCGCGACCACCGGCACGCCCGCGGCCAGCGCCTCCAGCACCGCATTCGGGCAGCCCTGGTGCTCGCCCAGGACCAGCGCCACCGAGTATCGGGCCAGGTGCGCGGGCGAATCGAATGCAGCGCCATGCAGGGTTTCGGGTTTCGAGTTTTGGGTGTCGAGATTTCTCGGCTCACGGCTCACGGATCACGGATCACGGGTCACGGGTCACGGGTCACGTCTTTTAGACTTTGAACTGATGTATTGTATGAGCTTGCCACCACCCGGGGAGGCCGATTTGAAGCGGTTCCTGTCTATCATAGCAATGGCTGCCGCCCAGTTGACCGCGCAGGCGCAGGGCTATCCCAATCGTCCCGTGCGTATCGTCGCCCCGAGCGCGCCCGCGAGCGCTGCAGACACCGTCGCCCGGGTGATCGCGCCGCTGCTCTCCGAGCGCATCGGGCAGCCCGTGGTCGTGGACACCCGCCCCGGCGCGGCCACTATCCTCGGCACCGAGGCCGTCGCCAAATCGCCGCCCGACGGCCATACGCTGCTCATCGGCCTGCCGGCGCTCACCATCAACCCTTCGATATGGTTCGGGTTGATGACGCCCACCGGCACGCCGAAGGAAGTGATCGAGCGGCTCAACCGGGAAATCGTCGCTATCCTGCGGTAGCCGGACGTAAAGGAGCGTTTCGCGAAAGACGGAGCGGAGGTGGTGGCGGGCACGCCGGAAGAATTCGGCGCTTACATACGCGCCGAGGCGGAGAAGTGGGCGAAGGTGGTGAAAGCGGCGGGGATCAAGCCTGAATAGAAAAGCTGTGCTTCCGTGTGTTTCCGTGGCTGCATTTGATCCTGGCTGCGCTGCAAATGAATCCTGATTGGAGAGTCAAAGAGACGATCCAGAAATCATTTGACACGCCGGACGAGCACTGAGTGTTCGATGTTATGGACCTTCATCTTGTGCCCGCCGGAGGCTGGATAGATCGTCACCGAAGGGTTTGCCCCCGCCGAAATCCAGTTCCAGGGTTCGATCTGCTCCCAGCTCTGGCCGTTGGCGAGCGTGTAAACGTTTCCGGCGTTCAGTCCCTCGAATTTGCTGACGACCGTGCTCTCGATCAGGGCTTGCCCGGGCTTGCCTGCCGAAACGCCAGACGAGACGGACAGGACATCGATCGTCCTGCCCTTGACCATCAGCTTCTCCATTCTCGGGCAGATGATTGCCGATGGTTGGTATTCGTAGAGGTATTCGTAGGCGTACTTGACCTCCCACAGCGATCCGTCCGCGAGCTTTACGATCTCGCCGGTGTTGCCCATGAACGGGCGTGGGCTTTGCACCGTTGTCTCGTAGCACAACTGCGCAAACGTGGCGCTGTGAAACGCTACCGCGATGATGGAAATCAGCCCGATCAGCAGTGATCTCACTTCGCTGTTCCGAGGTAGTAGCGCATCCAGTGCGCCCGCACCGACGCCTCGTCGGTGTCCCGGTCGTAGCCCGGTGAGATCAAGGGATGGGCCTGGTCGACCCGCATCACCACGATCGCTCGAATGCGCCGCGGCGCGTCGAACACCGCGCGGCCAGTGAAGACCGCGACCAGCCGCTCGAACTCCGCCCCGGATTCGAGCACCTCCGCCCGCCCCTTGAACCGGTAGCCCTTCCGCACGAGCGAGTCGACGACATTCACCTCGACGCCGGGGTTCGCTCGAAGGTTGTCGACCGTACCCGGCGACCGGATGTCGGCAAACATGAGGTGGTCGTCATCAAGAACGCAGAGCGTGCCTTTCGGTGAGAGATTGGGCGTTCCATCGGCGCAGACGGTAGCGACGAACCCCAGCCGTTGCTGCTCTACGACCTGCTTCATCTCGTCAGTCAGTACGCCCATATCTGCGTTTATCTGCGGCTGATCTGCTCTTGTTCCGTGTTTTCCGTGTGTTTCCGTGGCCGAATCTATCCTTTTGCTTTCCACACGATTACGGTTGCATCCTTCGATCGTTCCGAGACGCAGTCGCTCCCGCCGACTTCATAGTCGCGGCAGATCGCCGGCCTGGACTCGTAGATCCCGCACAGCAGGGTGTCCCGGTCCAGAGCCGCGCACCAGCCATCGTCCGACCGCGCCATGACGCGTCCTCCCCACCGGTCTTCCACCGTCAAGTGGAGCGGAACGTCATCCTCGCTCATCAACATCACCTCCAGCCTGCAACAGCAGGCCTTGCAGGACGCGCAGGTGATGACCGCCCCGTCCTCGCCGTCAGCCGTGCTGGATTTCATGTCCGTCATTCAAACGTGTGCTTCCGTGGCTGATTGTATACTGCTGCAACTCGCATCAGGGCCAGGACCAATGCATCGTCACGGCTTCACCATGATCGAAATGCTGGTGGTCCTCGCGATCATCGCCATACTCGCGCTCATGGCGGCTCCCAGCTTCCAGGACCAGATCGTCAGGGACCAGATCAATACCGCCTTGCCGCTCGCCGACATTGCGAAAAGTCCGATCGCGGCATCGTGGAGCGCGACGAAAACCTTTCCGGATGACAATGGCGGCGCCGGGCTGCCTCCCGCCGACAAGATCGTCAGCAATCACATCAGCGCGATTCTGGTTGAGGACGGCGCGGTACACGTCACGTTCGGCAACCGGGTGAATGGAAGCATCCGCGGCAAGATACTCAGCATCCGCCCGGCGATCGTGGAGGACGCCACAATCGTGCCGGTCGCCTGGGTTTGCGGCGCCGCCGAAGCCCCCGGCAAGATGACGGTGAAGGGCGCGAACAAGACCAATATTCCGGCGCGCTTTCTCCCGTTCGCTTGCCGTGCCCGCGATCGCGTGACGAAGTGATGTGGTGATGGAGTGACGAAGGTTAAACGCCCATCTTCTGGATCCCGGCCTCCGCCGGGATGACGAGGGTGGAACTGTCGTCAGACACTGGCCAAGACCTTCCCCCAGTGCGGATCAGGACGAACCTGCATGCGGGCGCGTGCCGCGTGCAGCGCCGCCCAGGTGGT
>CAZQJF010000327.1:0-4468 GCA_964593735.1 uncultured Streptomycetaceae bacterium
ACAGCTTCACGCTCATCGGGACGGTGCTCGGGTGCGTGCTGGCATTCTTCGCCTTGTTCATATACAGCACTCCTTCCGCAAAAGGCCTGCAGCCCTATGGCCTCGAGGAGGTCTCCCAGGACCCGCATGCCGCCGCATCCAGCGCACCACCGGCGCGGCTGCGCGACATCCTCAGGCAGCGCAACGTCTGGCTGCTGATCGCCATCCACCATGTCGGATGCGTCTCGCATGCCGTCATCCTCGTCCACGTCGTGTCGATGGCGACCTTCAGGGGGATTTCGGGCGTGGAGGCGGCGGGCGTGCTCGCCGCGATCGCCGGCGCCTCCGTGATCAGCCGTTTCGCCTTCGCGGTGCTCGCCGACCGGTTCGGCGGCCGGGCGACGCTCTCGATAGCCCTGCTCGGCCAGAGCCTGCCGGTCATGCTCCTCTTCTTCGCCAGCGACGCCTGGACTTTCTACTTGTTCGCCGTCGTCTTCGGCCTGTCCTACGGCGGCGAGATGGTGGGCTTCCCGATCATCAACAAGCAGTTGTTCGGGGCCAACGCGCCCCTGGGTTCGATCTTTTCCTTTCAGATGGTGGGTGGGGGCCTCGGCATGGCCCTGGGCGGCTGGCTGGGCGGGTCACTCTTCGATATGACGGGTGACTACACGTGGGCATTGCTCACCTCCCTGGTCGTCGGGTGCCTGGGCGTGCCGCTGGCGCTTGCCCTGCCGCGCCATGGGCAATCCCCACCGGGATCCCTGGGAAAGACCGCCGCCACGTCAAGCGCTGCCTCTGCTGCTTTGCCGGGTTCCGCACAGCACCGCCCGGCGTGACAGGGCATTTATGAAATCGCTCTACTTCGGCCGGAGGCCGATGTCCCTGACCACCCTGGATAGTGTTTTGATCTGCTCGCGCAATATCCTGTCGTATTCTTCCGGTGTCGTCGATTCGGGAGAGTAGCCAAACGCCTGCAGCCGTTCCTTGATGTCGGGAAGGGCGAGGATGCGTACTACTTCCTTGCTGATCTGATGCAGGACGGGGCGTGGCGTCCTCGCGGGCGCCAGCAATCCGTTCGACGCTTCAGGCCGCCCGAGCTCGGGCATCGTCTCCGCCAGCGTCGGAACGTCCGGCAATGCGGGGGAGCGCTGCGGGGTAAAGACAGCCAACGCCAGCAGCTTCCCGTCCCTGGTGAAGGGCAGCACGGATACCACGGGCACGACGGTATAGTGCGTGCGCCCGGCTACGGCCTCGATCGTCGCTTCCGGCCCGCTCTTGAACGCGACATGCACGACCTTGATCCCGGCGGCGAGGTTGAATCGTGCCCCGCTCAGGTGGGAGCCGCCCCCGGTTGCCGGGGAGCCGAAGATGATCTTGCCGGGCTGCGACTTGGCGAGGGCGATGAGCTCGGCGATGGACTTGACGCCCAGGGCCGGCGGCACGACCACGGCTTGTATGCCGAACCCGACCTGGCTGATGCCGGCGAAGTCCTTGAGCGGGTCGTAGGGCAGGGTCGGCTGCAGCGCCGCGCTGACCGCAAAATTCACCCCGGCATACAGGAGCGTGTGGCCGTCCGGCGCGGCCTTGGCGAGCGCGGCAGCGGCCAGGATGCCGCTCGCTCCCGGCCGATTGTCCACGACCACCGGCCACCCCCAACTCTCGCTCAACTTCGCGCCTATCATGCGCGCCACCGTGTCGGCCTGGCTGCCGGCCGGGAGTCCCACCAGCAGGCGGACCGGCTTCGCCGGAAACTTCTGCTGCGCCTGAGCGGGACCCGGCGCAGCGAACGCAAAGCCGGCCGCGATTGCGGTGGCAAACGTCATCCATTGCACAGCCCGCATGAGCAAAACCCGCATGATGCCTCCCTTCATCCCCGCTGCCGCGCCAGCGCTAGCACGACCGCCTTGCCGCTGCGGTCCTTGTCGCGGCTTTCCGGCGTTTCTTTTCCGAGCGGAGTATCCGCGACGAAGCGATAGATTTCCGCCGCGCCCTCAAAGACCTTCGGCGTGATGCCGGCCGAGCCGAGCATCTTCGAGATCTCGAGCATTTCCGGCACCCAGCGGTAAGCCTTCGGCGGCATCTTCGGATACTGGCTGAATGCCCAGTCGAGAAGATCGCCGCGCGACTTCCGCAACTGCTGCTCGAGCAGCTCATCGACGCCCAGCCGCTGCGCCGCCATCAGTACCTCCAGCCACAACGCCTGCGTGCCCTTGTTGAGCGCGCCGTAGCACATCTTGAGGGCGCTCGCGTCCGCGATGCGCTCGCTGACGACGTGCACGTTAAGTTGCGGACCGCCGAGCGCAACGAGATCGCCGGCGCCCGGCCCCGACACGTACAGGTTTGTTTTCGCCGTGCCGCGCGGCGGGGGACCGATGATGCCGCCGTCGAGGAAACGGCCGCCCGCTTGCTCCAGCACGCCGGCGATTTCATGGACCGTGTCCGGCGCGATTGCATGCAGTCGACGATCAATATGCGTCGTCCGCTTGCGCGCAGCGCGTTCGCGGCTTCGCGCGCGAAATCGAGCGCGGCGCCCGGGTTCATGACGGAGAGCACCACGTCGCATTCCGCAACGAGCCGCGCGATCGTTCCGAGGTCGGTCAATCCCGCTTCGCGCGCGAGGGCACGGCTGCGCTCGCTCCGCTTTTCAAGGGCGGTGCACACAGTGAAGCCTCGTGCCTTGATCTGAGTCGCCACTGCCTGACCCATGTCTCCGGGGGTCATCAAGCCCACTTTCTCAATTTTCATCACTTACTCCCATGGTCGTGCCAATCCGGGGGTATCCTACACTTCTTGCGGTGGCCGAATATATCCGGTATTTACGGGACAGCAAACTAGGAGAACTCAATGGCGCAGCTAAAAATCGTCAAGTCGGATGAGGTTCAGCCACAGAACATCCGCGGCCTGGGTAAGGAAGCAGGGCAGATAAGGAGAATCATCGCCACGGAAAAGTTCTTTTTCAACGTGGATGAAGTCAGTCCGGGCTTCAGCCCTCATCACTGGCACAGGCACACAAAATACAGGGCAGAGGGTGTCGAAGTCGAATACCCCGCCGATTTCGAGGAGATCTATTTCATACTCAGCGGGCGGGGGGTTATCCAGTGGAAGGCCGAAAACGGCGAGATCCGCGAGCAGGAGGTGGGTCCCGGTGACACGATACATATGCCTCCGGACGTTGTGGAGCATCAACTGCTCAACAACGGGACCGAAAAGGTACGCCTGGCCGTTGTTGGAGTCCCGCCACCCCGGCGGACGCAGATCTAATCCGGTCCCAAAGGGTGACAAGCAACGAAAAGGCCGCGCGCATCATGCAACTCAACGCAATGTTTCCGACGCGGGATATCGGCAGCGATCCAGCCAGAATCCGCGACTGGGCGCAGGCAGCAGAGGATCTCGGCTATGCCTATATCGAGGTGCCCGATCACGTGTTCGGGGCAGCGGCAAGGGATGGCTGGACGCCGCGTTACAACGAAAGAGACCCCTTCCACGAAACCTTCGTGACGCTCGGCTTCCTTGCCGCGGTCACCACGAGGATCCGGCTGTCGAGCGGCATTCTGATCGCACCGCAGCGCCAGACCGGCCTCATCGCCAAGCAGGCGGCGGAAGTCGATCTCCTGAGCGGCGGCCGCTTGAGGCTCGGCATCGGCAGCGGCTGGAATCACGTCGAATACGAAGCGCTCGGCGCCGACTGGAAAACGCGCGGTGCTCGACAGGCGGAGCAGGTCCAGGTATTGCGCCGGCTCTGGTCGGAGGAACTGGTCGACTATGAAGGCCGCTTCCACCAGCTGAAGGGGGTCAACATCGTGCCGCCGCCGGTGCAGCGCCCGATTCCGATCTGGTTTGGCGGCTCGTCGGATGCCGTCGTGGCGCGAGCGGCACGGCTCGGCGATGGCTGGATGCCGATCATGGCGCCGGATGCGCAGGCTGGGCAGAAGCTCGCGATGTTGCGCGAGGAGCTCGGCAAACAGGGCCGCGACCCGGCGAAATTCGGCCTCGAGGGCTGGCTCCGCATGCATGACGCGGATTCGCAACGATGGGCGGAAGCGGCTGACGGCTGGCGCCGGCTCGGCGCCGACTTCGTCATGCTCTATCCCATGTACCGCATGCCGAAGTTCGAGGAACTGATCGAAACGCTGCGCCGGTTCAAGGAAGTGGCGAGCGGATAGCCTCAAACTGCGTGACTCGTAGCTCTCAAAAACGGCATGCGGACAGGATGAACGGGATGAACAGGATAAAGGCGCAGTTACCATCCTGTACATCCTGTTAATCCTGTCAATTTTTGATCTTGATCCGTGTCTCTTTCAGCATTTTTTAGATAGCTTCTCGTGACTAGGAACCATCGCCTGCTGCTCGCGGCGCGGCCGGCCGGCATTCCGGGGCCGGCGAATTTCACCGCCGATGCCATACCCGCGCGCACGCCCGGTCCGGGCGAGGTTCTGCTGGAGACCGTCTATCTTTCCATCGATCCCGCCATGCGTTCCTGGATGAGCGA
>CAZQJF010000328.1:0-4466 GCA_964593735.1 uncultured Streptomycetaceae bacterium
GACGTTCAGGATCTTGCCCTTCAGCGGAAGGATCGCCTGGAAGCGTCGGTCGCGGCCCTGCTTGGCCGATCCGCCGGCCGAGTCGCCCTCCACGATGTAGAGCTCCGACTGGGCGGGGTCCCGCTCCTGGCAGTCCGCCAGTTTCCCGGAGAGCCCGAATGAGTCGAGCACTCCCTTGCGCCGGGTGAGCTCGCGCGCCTTGCGCGCCGCTTCGCGCGCGCGCGCGGCGTCCACTATCTTCCCGCAGATAATGCGCGAGTCGTTCGGCCTTTCCAGGAGAAACTCGGCGAGCTTCTGGCCGACGATTTCCTCCACCACCGGCCGCACTTCCGAGGACACCAGCTTGTCTTTGGTCTGCGACGAAAACTTCGGCTCGGGCACCTTGACCGACAATACCGCGGTGAGACCCTCCTTCATGTCGTCACCGGTGGTTTCGACTTTTGCCTTTTCAGCGAGCTTGCTCGACTCGATGTACTGGTTCAGCGTGCGCGTCATCGCGGCGCGCAGTCCCGTGAGGTGGGTGCCGCCGTCGCGCTGCGGGATGTTGTTCGTGAAGCACTGAACCGACTCCTGGTAAGCATCGTTCCATTGCATCGCGACCTCGACGGTGACGCCCTCCTTCTCGCCCAGCGCGTAGAAGATGTTCGGGTGCAGCACGTTCTTGCTGCGGTTCATGTACTCGACGAAGCCCTTTACGCCCCCGGTAAAGGAGAACTTCTCCTCCTTGCCGCTGCGCTGGTCCATGAGCGCGATGTTGACGCCGCTGTTGAGGAAGGCGAGCTCGCGCAGCCGTTTGGCGAGTATCTCGTAGTGATACTCGATATTGCTGAAGATCTCCTTCGCGGGAAGAAAGTGGACCTCGGTACCGCGGCGCTCGGTCTTGCCGCCCATCTTGAGCGGCCCCGTCGGATCGCCCAGCCGGAACTCCATCTGGTAGAGCGTCCCGTCCCGCCGGATGATGAGCCGCAGCCACTCGGATAAGGCGTTGACGACCGACACCCCGACCCCGTGCAGGCCGCCGGCGATCTTGTAGGAGTTATTATCGAACTTGCCCCCGGCGTGCAGCTCCGTCATGACGACCTCGGCGCTCGAGCGCCCTTCCTCGTCGTCGGGCTGCAACTCCGTAGGTATGCCGCGCCCGTTGTCGACGACGCTGACGGAATTATCGGGATGGATGGTGACAGTGATCTCGTTGCAGTAACCGGCCAGGGCCTCGTCGACCGCGTTGTCGACCACCTCGAAAACCATGTGGTGCAGGCCGGTGCCGTCGCTAGTGTCGCCGATGTACATCCCGGGGCGCTTGCGCACCGCTTCCAGGCCCTTCAGCACCCTGATGCTGCTGGAATCGTAGTCATCCGCCGAACGCGGCAGCGGTTCTGTCTCTGCTTGTACACCCACAGTGGTCATACGTTGTATCCGGTCCGGACTAGATGCGCATCGGCATCACAACATACCGGAACTCGCTCTGCTCCGGTAGCGTCACCAGCATGCTGCTGTTGGCGTCCCCGAGCGCGCACTCTACATTGTCGCTGGAAACGTTCGTGAGGACATCGAGCAGGTAGGTGATGTTGAAGCCGATGTCGACCGCCTCGCCCGGGTAGTTGATCTCGAGTTCCTCTTGCGCCTCCTCCTGCTCGTTGTTGGTGCACGATATCCGCAGGCTGGTCGCAGTAACAAGCCACCGCACGCCGCGGAACTTCTCGTTGGACAATATGGCCGCCCGCTGCAGGCACTGCAAAAGGTGCAGCCGGTCGACCACGAACTTCTTCTGATAGTTGCTCGGGATCACGCGCGTGTAGTCCGGGAATTTCCCGTCTATGATCTTCGTAACGACTACGATGCCCCCGAACACGAAACGGACCTGGCTGGCGAAGATCTCGATCTCAACCGGCTCGTCGCTTTCGCCCAGGAGCTTGCTCAGTTCGAGAACGGCTTTGCGCGGGAGGATTACCTCGCGTTTTTCCTGTTGCTGTCCGAGCGGACGCGCCGCGTAGCTCAATCGGTGCCCATCCGTCGCGACGACCTTCACCTGGCCGTCATCGAGCACCAGCAACAAACCGTTCAGGTAATAACGAATATCCTGCTGAGCCATCGCATACTGCACGAGCAGGAGCAATTCCCTGAATGCTTTCTGCGGCAGTGAAACTTTTCCGAGCACCGGCCCGGCATCGCCCAGCTTCGGGAAGTCGTTCGCCGGCAGCGTCTGCAGACTGAAGCGGCTCTTGCCTGCACGCACCTGCAGACGGTTGTTTTGCGTGTCCAGCACCGTCTCGGCTCCCTCGGGCAGCGCGCGCAGTATGTCCTGCAGCTTGCGCGCCGAGACCGTCAGGCTCTGGTCCTCCCCCCCCGCGCTGCCGGTGCCGCTGCTGGTCGAAACCTGGATCTCGAGATCGGTCGCAACGAGATTGAGCCGGTCCTGCGCGCGTTCGATAAGAACGTTGGAGAGGATCGGCAGCGTGTGCCTTTTCTCAACGATGCCGGTGACTGCCTGCAGCGGTTTGAGCAGGGCGTCGCGTTCGATTTGGACCAGTTTCATAGATTTTGTATTTGTATTAGATGGTTTACTTGTACTTGATAGTAGTAGTAAGGATGGTCCGCAGCGGGGCTTACTCCGGAAAAGCGTGCGCGATCAGCACATAGCGCCGGTATGGAACGGTGCAATGGCCGGCTGGGATTCTGTGCTGGTCTTGTGGACAGAAAATTGACGGCGGGCAACGAAGGCACATATCCACATTTTGCGCACGAGTCATCAACTCCTCAGCACCTTGAGCAAAGAGTTGAAATCACGCGTGATGTCGCCGTTGGCCGACTTCAGCAGGGCTATCTTGCGGCACGCGTGCAACACCGTCGTGTGATCGCGACCGCCGAAGGCCTCGCCGATATCCGGCAAGCTCATTTGAGTGAGTTCTTTGGCGAGCGCCATGGCGACCTGGCGCGGCCGCGCAACGTTGCGGCTGCGTCTCTTCGAATACATTTCGGAGACCTTGATCTTGTAGTAGTCCGCCACGGTCTTCTGGATGTTTTCGACCGAGACCTGCCGGTTCTGTATCGCGAGCAGGTCGCGCAGCGCTTCGCGAGCCAGGTCGACCGACAATTCTCCGCCGGTGAACCGGGCGAATGCCACGACCCGCTTGAGTCCTCCTTCCAGCTCGCGGACGTTCGACTGGATGTGCGTGGCGAGGAAGAACGCCACCGCCTCGTCAAGACGCACTCCTTCGGCTTCCGCTTTCTTCAGCAGGATCGCTACCCGCATCTCGAGCTCCGGCGGCTCCACGGCGACCGTGAGGCCCCATCCGAAACGGGAGATAAGACGGCTTTCGATGCCGGAGATCTCCTTGGGGTAGGTATCGCAGGTGATCACGACCTGGCTGTGGGCCTCGATCAACGCATTGAACGCGTAGAAGAATTCCTCCTGCGTGCGATTCTTGCCGCTGAAGAACTGGATGTCGTCTATGAGCAGCAGGTCGAGTGAATGGTAATAGCGCTTGAAATCGTCGAACGCCTTGTGCTGGTAGGCGCGCACTACGTCCGATACGTACTGTTCGGCATGGATATAGCGGACTTTCGTATCGGGAGCATGCGCGCGGAGGCGATTGCCGATCGCCTGGATGAGATGGGTCTTGCCCAGGCCGACGCCGCCATAGACGAAGAGCGGGTTATATGCCGCGCCCGGCCGCTCGGCCACCTGGGTCGCTGCGGCACGCGCCAGTTCGTTCGCTTTGCCGGTTACGAAGGTTTCGAAAGTGAACGTCGGGTTGAGCCGGGAGACCTCCCGGCTGCTCGGCTTGGCAGTTGCCGGCTCGACGGGGCGGGCGGCGGTTATGTGCGGGGCGTGCGGGGCGTGCGGGGCGGCTTCCTTGTCCTTTTCCGCCAGGAGCAGCTTGACCTCGATGCCGCGCTGGAAGTGCTCCCGCGCGAGCGCCTCGATCCGCTGCGCGAACTTGTCTCTAATCCACTGTTGCACGAAGCGGTTAGGGGCAACCAGCGTTACCGTATCGCCCTCCGCGTTACACTTGAGCGGCTTGATCCAGGTTCGAAACTGCTGGGGGGGAAGTTCCTTCTCGAATGAGGCGAGACAGAGGCGCCAGAAGCTGTTCATCGGTACCGTTCTTGGAGTGAGAATTCAGGTCCGGAATAAGGCGCTTTGTTGCTGCCCGATTTTACCTTTTTTGGGACCGGTTATCCACAGCCGCGGACGCGGTTTTGGTTGGTTGCGCGCATCGTCGGCCGGGTTGACACGGGTGAGTGGTAAAGGTTGTAATACCGCACTTTTTTTCCTTCGAAGCGGTGAGCGATGAAACGCACCTACCAGCCGTCCAAAACGCGCCGCAAGCGCACCCTAGGCTTCCTAGTACGGATGCGCACGCGCGGTGGCCGTGCCGTCATACGCGCACGCCGCGCTAAAGGCCGCGCACGGTTGAGTGTCTGAACTCGCGGCGCGCGGCGGCGCTGCCGCGCGCGCGACG
>CAZQJF010000329.1:0-4466 GCA_964593735.1 uncultured Streptomycetaceae bacterium
AGGCCGCGGCCCCGGTAGCGCCAGCCGTCGCCGCTCGCGACGTCGCCGTTGCCGTTGCGCCCGCCGTACACGTAATTCGCGATCTTCTCCGGCTGGCGGTGGTAGCCCTGCGCGAAGGCGTCGCTGGTGAAGCGACCCGGCCAGGTCGCGCGCAGCGCCTGCCAGGCGTAATTCAGGTTCTCCTCGACGCGCAGGAAGTTGCCCGATTCGTGCGCCAGCTGCGCGACGAACGCCGCGATGCGCGCCGGCGTGTCGATGCCGAAATTTTCCAGCCCTTCCTCGAGGTGCGGCGCGTACTTCATCAGGTCGTCGTACCTTGCGGGCGGCACGGCCCGGTCGAGCAGGTCGAGGGAGAGAAGCGGCATGCGCCGACCGGGGAGCTAAGTTTTGCCGCCGGTCGCGGGCGGTATGCCGCCGGCCGGCGGCGCGGCCATAAAAATGTACTCGTACTCGAGTATGCAGAAGGACGAATCTCCCGGGATCGGCTTGCAGCCGATGACTCTTACGCCACCTGGAGCCGTCAGAAGCTCCGTCTCGCGCTCGCACTCGCTGCATAGGACTCTTTTTGTCGCCATTGCGGCTCTCCCTGCTGGTTTGGATTTAGGGGTTCTTCAACAGTCCGCAGACGAATACGCGATGGCCTTCCATGAAGAAGGTCCGCTCCGGCGGATCGACCACAATGTTGGTCATGACTGTCGTGTACTGGAAGCGGGCGGTCTGCTTGTCCTTCGCCGCCATCGCGTTGATGACGTTGAAGGCGTTCGGCGGGAACAGGCGCATGTCTTCCGCGTTCTGCAGGACCTTGTGGACATGCGCATTGTCGAGCCTGGTGAAGCAGGTCAACAGCGAGAGCACAATCTTCTGCTGGTCGCGCTCTGCGTCTTTAAACTCGCCTACGGCGTCCTTCGCAAACTGCTTGAATTGCCGTTGCAGGCCGGTGTCGGCCGCGAGTGCCTCGGCCGCGGTGCCGGTGGCGAAGAACTGGGAAAGCCCAAAGCTTGAATCCGAAGGCGTTTTCGCTTTCGTGTCGGTAGTGAACACGCCGATGACCGAAGGATAGGCGTGCTTCACGACCGGCGTCCCGCTGGAAGAGTCGGTGATATGCCCGAGCGGGATCAGGGAGGCTTCCTTGCGCCTGTAGCCGAATGTGAAGCTGTCGGGCAGCGTGGTGGTGAAGCCGATCTTGATGCCCAGCGTGGTCGAGGTGCCGAAGAACATCGGCTTGGCGTCACCCTTCAGACTCGTGGCGGACGTCTTGGCGCTGCTTCCCGTGAGCAGGTTCGACGCGGTCCCCGTCGCGTAGTACTGCTTCACGTTGCGGTCGAAGATGCCTCCGTCGGAGGAGATTTTGGCCACCACGGGCGGAACGGCGCCGTTTTCATATCGCGGCCCGAAGTACCCTTCGGTCCGGTCGTAGGCGATGCTGGCCGCGGGCGGCGTGCCGTCGAAGTCGATGCCCAGGCTCGTCTTGGTGACGAAGACGACGTTTTCCTTGAGCGAGGTGCAGCCCTCCAATGTGGCCGCCGCCGCGAGCAGCGCAAGGATGAGGTTTCTATTGTTCATGTTGGTCTATTCCCGGTGTCAGATTGCCAATCAATGCCGCTGCCGTGCCGAGGGAGAGCGGCCCCGCGCCGATGGCCACGCAGGAGTCGCCGCGCATGAGAACCATCGTCTCGTCGTTGTAGCCGAGCGTGATGTTGGTGCGCTGCAGGCCGGAGAGCAGCGACAGCCCGAAGCTCTGCACGCGCACGGACTCGGCGCGGATTTCGCGCTTGTCGTCGCTCTTCGGAACCACCACGTGGACCAGCAGGCCCCGGTAATGCGTGTCGCCGTTCCGGTCTACGTAGGACAGGGCGCAGCCCGATAGCACCAAGGCCAGGCACGCTGCGCAAAGCAGCTTCCCGCCGTCCCGCGCCGAATTTGTATTGCCTCCCGTTTCCAAGCCGTTCCCCTTACGACCCGCCCTGCAGACCGCTCCCGCGAAGCAGGCTAGCCACGTCGCGCGGCGGGCGCAAGAGATTACGCGCGTGCCGGCCCAATTTCGGACTGCGGGATAAAACGTGATGTCGGTTGCGCGCAGGGGCCCGCGGCTTCATCATCAGCCTGGGCAAGGGGGGGGCTAAATGAGAAATCAAGCAGGACTGAGATCGCCTGTGCGCGGGGCCGCTCTTGTCGTCGCGCTGCTGATCTACGGAACTGCGACCGCGTGCCCGGTCAAATGGGATCCCATTGTCGACCGCGGCGTCGACTTTGCCGCGCCGCCGCGCGGCGAGTGCGTGATCCGGCTCGTCATGCAGAGGCCGTCGCAGATTGTTCTGCGGCTCGATCGCACGGACAAGAAGGAGGAGTGGCCTGCGATCTATTTCCGGCTCGAACGCCCCGGCCCGCATGGGCCGGTGGCGTACGAGCCGATGCGCGAAGCGCGAAACCAAACCTTCATCCTCTATGAACCGGGCGAGTACCATCTGGCGATCAAGAAAGCGGACAGGTCGTTGCTTGGCGAGGCGCCCCCCGGTAATGAAGCGCGATACCGCATCGCCGCTTTAGGGCTCGAACCGGTAGCCAGGGAACTTTCACTACTAAAGGCCGACAACAAATTCGCCGCCTCGATCTCAGGCGCGAACGACGTGAAGCGGTTCCCGATACGGGTGGCGGAACGCTCGCGTGTCAGATTTTTGGTCGAACCGGCGCGGCCCGCGGACTCGGCGCCCGACCGGCGCATCTACACCGTAGAGATCAAGGATGCGCAGGGAATCAAGAGCGATCCGGTCTGGGCGGACTGGACCAGTGAAACGCGGGATTCGATGCGCCAGCTCACGGGATTCGAGGTGATCGTCGAGCCCGGTCCGCACACGCTGGTCCTCGATCGCCAATTCAGTTCGAGCATGGACATGGAGAAGGCCCGGCCCATCTCGACCGCCGTTTCGGTGGTCCGCATTTCCCCTGAACCGGTCCCCGCCGCCGCGCAACCGGTCGTGAACTGGCTGGAGGCGACCGGACTGTCCCGGTATTTGAGGTTCGTCGATCTGTACATCCCGAAACCCGGGCCGGCACGCGAGTGCCCGACTTCGCCCTTCGACGTCTACGAACGCGCGCTGTATGAAGCCGCCCGCATCCAGGCCGAGCGGAGACCCAAGGCAGTGGAAGGTGCGCAGGTCACGAATCCCTGCGACAGATCAAAAGCGACGATCGTTCTTCAGCAGCCGTTCGTACCGCGCGTCCATGTCGTCATGCAGAACCGCCTCGAGCGGTTCGACCTGAACAAAATGGAGGAGGAATTCGCGGAAAAGGCCGGCGCGACGGTCTGGGACCGGATATTCGCGAAGCTCGGATCCAGCCTGCAGATCTCGCCGTCGCAGATGTCCATGCACGTCCCGGTATGGTGCGACGCATCGACTGTATTCTCGGTGGACGGAAGAGCCAGGCGCTACGGCTCGGTGTGCATGTCCGGCGGCGCGTCAAGCGCGGTTTTTGGCATCCCCGTCGTGGCGACGACAGCACGCGCAACGAGCGTGCAGGCAGTTGCGCGCATCGGCGCCCCAATCGTCGATTTTCTCAAAGCGTACTATGCCCCGCGTGGCGGCAATTTGACTTTCCTGGAGCAGGGCGATAACTACGTCGAAGCGATAGTGCGGGGCCTGAAGGGCGAAGTGCTGGCCGGGGGCTCGGATTGGGAGAGGCTGCAGGTAATCGTCTTTCTCGTCTCGGGCGGCCAGGCGCAAGCCACGCTGCGTACCACGATTGACGGCCGCATCGCGAGCGGACTCGGCGGCTATCCCGCGGACTCGAACTTCATCACCGACATGGAGCCGCGCTACGGCGGCGCGCTCAGTGAATACGCGCGCAGGCTCCTCAACGAAATCCAGAAGGCGCTGCAACTGGGGGGGGCGAAATGACGGAGCAGAAACTGAAGGGCAGGGTGGGCATCACGCTGATTGCTTCGCATCTCGCGATCATCGTGCTGGCCGTCGTTCTGCGGCTGATGAACGGCTTCACGGGCGACGAATTCACCACGCTCTTCGCGATCGTGACGCCGATGTTCGCCGGCTACACGACGGCGATCGTGGCCTCCCTCATCGCGGAAAGGCACGTCAAGGAGGATCATTCGAAGGAGGTCACGACGGCCTTTGTCGTGATTACGCTGCTGCTGCCCCTGGTCCTTGCCGTCATCGTCGCGATCGCGATCTGGCTCAAGGCATATTCGCTCGCTTTCAGCGATTTCGAGGACTTCAAGCGCTTCCTGATCACAATTGAAAGCATCTTCGCTGTCTATGTCGGCATGCTGATCTATACGCTCTTCCCCCGCCAGAAGGCACCGTCCGAAGCCGCGAAGGCGGCTGCCCCGAAGAAGAAGCGCCCATGAACGGGAACGTCCGATGTCGTTGAAACGCCCCAAAGGCCACGCCGGCAACTTCCTCGTCCTCGAGCACCGCTCGGCGATCCTCAAGGACAACCCGCTCGGCGAT
>CAZQJF010000330.1:0-4444 GCA_964593735.1 uncultured Streptomycetaceae bacterium
ACTTCCCATGAACGATCGGTGTGAACGCATGGGTTCTCGAACCTGGGTACCGCGGGTGATGGAGCACGTCGCGGGCTCCCCGTCGCGAGCGATCGGCGTCGGCCAGCTCGCGGAGATCAGCGAGCTTGCCGACAAAGAGGGCTTTGAATCCGTGGATACGCTGAAGGTGCTGAGCGCCGGCGCGGTCAAGAGCGGTGTGTCGCAAGTGGCGAAGGAGTTCGAGCGGGCGACGGGCATCCACATCAACGTGGAGTTCAACACCGCGCCGGAGCTGCGCCATCGCATCGCGGCGGGCGAAGCGGTGGACGTCATCGTTGCGCCGCCAACTGCGATGGATGAGTTCCAGGCACAGGGCAGGATCGCTGCGGAGAGCCGCGCCTTCGTGGGCCGCTCGCGCATGGGCGTCGTCGTCCATGCCGCCGCGGCTGCGCCTGATCTCTCCGATACGGCCGCTTTCAAGCGGGCGCTGCAGGCAGCCACCGCGCTGGTCTACAACAAGGCCTCCAGTGGGATCTATGCAGCCAAGCTCATGGAGAAGCTGGGCCTCGACCGGGAGCTCGGCCCCAGGATCGTCGTCGTGGATTCCGGCTCGGCGGTCATGACGACCGTCGCCGAGCGCGGCGCCGGTGCGGTCGGGCTGGCGCAGATTTCCGAAGTGATGGTGATGATCGACAAGGGCTGCCCGGTCAAGCTCGCGGCGCCCCTGCCCGATGAGATCCAGAATGCAACGAGCTACGACGCCGCGGCGACCAGCGCGAGCCAGTTCCCGGACGCGGCGCGGGACCTCGCGCGCCAGCTCACTTCCGACGCCGCCAGGAAAGTGTTTGCCGCAACCGGTATAAGCTAAGAGCCTGTGACGCGAATGAACCGTCAGGTGCGGTGGAATTCGAGTATGTCGAACCCGTTGTAGCGGTCCCCGAGATAGATCAACCCGCGCTCGTCCACGTCCACGTCGTTGCTCTGCGGACAGGCCTTGCCGGCCGCCGGTTCGGGGATGTAGTAGCCTGCTTCGCGCGGAGCGGACGGGTCCGCGATGTCCACGATACGCAGGCCGCCGGCAAACCACGCGCAGTACATGAGCGTGTCGCCGCCCTTCATGTGCTCCTGGAACTGGTGCGCGCCGAAGCGGCCCGGAGCGGCGCGGCTCCACGGCGAATCGAGCTCGCTCACCTCGTAGATCGCGAGCGGCTGGATCTTCTTCAGGTCGGTCACGTCGAACACCCACATGCACCCGTGCGGCCGGCCGCGCCGGCTCGCCATTTCCTCGGCGCTCTGGGCGTGATCCTCCTCGTCGATCGCGACGGCGATCTGCCTGCCGTTGATGGGCGGCACGCCCATGAAGGTGTGCGAAGGCTCGGGAAACGGCGGGTGGTAGTTGTATTCTCCGATCGTCTGCGGTTTGCGAATATCGGAAACGTCGATCACGCGCACCCCGCCGTGCCAGCATCCGGCCCACATGCGGTTGCCCTGCCGCAACGCGTGGTGCAGCCGGTGCTGGCGGCCCGACCACGTCGGCTTTTCGCCGCCGTCGAGGTGCTGTCCCGGCATCCACCAGCGCGACACTTCCTCCGGCCTGGCAGGATTGCGGATGTCGTAAGTCACCAGGATGTTGCCGATATAGCCCGGCATCTCGGTGGAGATATAGGCGTAGTTCGCATCCATGTCGAAGCGGTGCACGCCGCGGCCGTGGGTTTTCTGGAAATGGATCTGCTTCGGCTTCGCTCGATCCGACACGTCGTAGATCCTGAAGCCGCCGGCGCCGTAAGGTTTCTTCTCCGCGGCCTCGACCGCCGGGATATCGGATTCCCTGACGCCCAGCTTCTCGGCAAGCTCGGCATGGTTCGGGTCGCGGCCCAGCGCTGCGCGCAGCTGCGCGCGCAGCTTCGGTAGCTCATCGGCCTTGCGCCCAATGGCGCTGCCGTTCTGCTCGCTGTTGACGATCATGATGTCGCCGATCACGCGCGCCTTGTGGCTGTGCGAGTCCGGGTCGCCCACCGGGACTTGCGACAGGAGCCTGGGCTTCTTCGGGTCGGAGATATCGAGAATGCTGGTGCCGAGGCCTTCCTTGTTGGTCACGTGGCCGACGTACGCGTACTGCCCCGCGACGTACACCTGCCCGGCGCCGGGCAGATCGAAATGGGAGAGACGGGTCACGTTTTTCGACAGCACAGGAGCCTGGTTCGGCGCATTCATGTTCTATTCCCGGTTGTTTGTGGCGGGCCACAATTCTACACCACCGTTCCAACTCCGACCGAGCCGAGGAAGCGGGTTTTCGCGGGTTTGCAGTAACAGCTATTCTCACGCAGCGTTTCGCAAGTTATAGTTGGAACGGTAACAATGCGCTGCGCGCATTTGTCAGGCGGGCGCGAAACAAAATGAGGAGGACTATGCGATCCCTGAAACTTGCATTTGTTGTCGTCACGCTGGCTGTAGCGCCCGCCTCCGCTCAGGAATACCCCGTCCGGCCGGTCAGAATCGTCGCGCCGTTCGCTCCCGGCGGCGCCACCGACGTGCTCGCCCGTATCATCAGCCAGAAGTTGAGCGAGCGCTGGCGCCAGAGTGTAATCGTGGACAACCGGCCGGGCGCCAGCGGCAACATCGGCGCGGAAGTCGCTGCCCGTTCGGCGCCGGACGGCTACACGCTCCTGGTGGCCGGTGCCCCGCATGCGATCAACATGACGCTCTACCGCAACCTGTCTTATGACTTCTCCCGCGACCTGGTGGCCATCAACCGCATCGCCGGCTATCCGAGCGCGATCGTCGTGCATCCGTCGCTTCCGGTCAAAACACTTAAAGACCTCATCGCGCTCGCCAAGGCACGGCCCGACGAGCTCAATTTCGGCTCCCCCAGTCCAGGCTCGCCAAACCGCCTTGCCATCGAGCTCTTGATGATCATGGCCAAGGTGAAGATGTTCCACATCCCCTACAAGGGCGGCTCGGGGCAGATGGTGACCGAACTCGTGGCCGGGCAGGTCCAGGTCGCCTCGATGGGCCTGCCGCCGTCCATACAGTACGTAAAGTCTGGCAGGCTGCGCGCGATCGCGGTGACCAGCTCGAAGCGCTCGCCGCTGCTGCCTGATGTGCCGACCGTGAGCGAGGCCGGCTTGCCCGGATTCGACGTAACCTCGTGGTACGGCCTATTCGCCCCCGCCGCCATGCCCGGAAATCTCGTCAAGAAGGTGAACGGCGACGTCGCCGCCGTTCTGGAAGCCCAGGACATCAAGGAGCGGCTCGAACGGCTGGGCGCGGAGCCGGCGCCGCAGTCGCCGGAGGATTTCGCGCGCTTCGTTCGAGAGGAGATCGCCAGGTGGGCCAAGGTGGTGAAGGCATCCGGCGCCAGGGTCGATTGAAGCTTTAGGAGTCTCAGCCAGAAACCTGTTCGACGCGGAGAATTCCGATGGCAGTTCCCCGAATCGTGCGGGTCGTGTTGGCCGGGATGGGCGCGGCCATGGTGTGCGCGGCAGCGACTTCCGCCCAGGCGCAGGCGTATCCGTCGCGGCCGGTGCGGGTGATCGTGCCCTTCGGAAGTTAGTCAGTACCGAGATCAATCTCTCGCGATCCCCTGACGTGCTTTAGGCCGAGGGCTCTACCTCAATCCTGCACACTCGGCAATCCAAGGAGAAAGCGGTATGAGCAAGGGAAAAAAATTAAGAACGCTGCTGAAGGAAAAGAAATTCATCACGAGCATGGGCATAGACACGCCCGTGCACGCCAGGATCGTGGAGCAGGCAGGCTTCGATTACGCTTATCTCGGCGGATACGACGTGTCCCTGGCGCTGCTGGGGCTGCCGGATGTCGGCCTCATTACCGAGACCGAGATGGTGGCTGCCGCGCGCAATGTCGCGCGGACGGTGAATATTCCCGTGATCTGCGATGCCGACACCGGCTACGGCAACGCGATCAACGTGGTCCGCGCGGTCCAGAATTTCGAGGCCGCCGGCGTCGCCTGCATCCACATCGAGGACCAGGTCAGCCCCAAGCGATGCGGGCATGTCGCCGGCAAGACGATCATTCCGCTGGAGGAGGCGGTCGGCAAACTCAGGGCGGCGCTGGACGCCCGCACGGACAAGGACTTCCTGATCATGGCCCGGACGGATGCGGTTGCCGCGACGGGCGGAGGTCTCGACGAGGCGATCCGGCGCGGCAAGGAGTACGCGCGGATCGGCTGCGACATGGTGTTTTGCGAGTTCCCCTCGGCCGACCTCGAATATCCGAGACGCTTCGCCCAGGAGATGCACAGAGCATATCCCGGGTTTCCGCTCTACTTCAATTATTCGGCGAACCTGAAATGGCACGAGCATCCGCTCGCCAATTTCGAGACCCTGGCGGACATGGGCTACAAGGCCATGCACGTGTCGCAGGCGTGCCTGCGCCCGAGCCTGCTGGCGGTATGGGACTTCGCGGCGGACTTGAAGTCGCGCGGCGCGCAGGCGGAGATCGACCT
>CAZQJF010000331.1:0-4439 GCA_964593735.1 uncultured Streptomycetaceae bacterium
TGTGTGCGATCAGCGCCGCCGCGCAGGGGCAGAGCTATCCCGTCCGACCGGTCCGCATCATCGTGCCGCAAAGCGCCGGTGGCTCCACCGACGTGGTAGCCCGCGTGGTCGCGCAGCGGCTGACCGATGCCCTCGGACAGTCCGTGATAGTGGACAACCGCCCTGGCGCGGGCAGTGTGAACGGCACGGATCTGGTGGCGAAGGCCCTCCCCGACGGATACACGCTGCTCACCGTGGCGGCCTCCTTCACCATCAACCCGAGCCTGCGCAAGAACCTGCCCTTCGATCCCGTCAGTGATTTCGCGCCGGTGACGCGGCTCACCGCACTGCCTCACATCCTGGTCGTTCACCCTTCGCTGCCGGTGAAGTCCGTGAAAGAGCTGATCGCACTCGCCAGAGTGAAGCCCGGCCAGATCAACTACGCCTCCAGCGGTATTGCCACCAGCACCCACCTCGCGGCGGAACTGTTCAAGCACATCACCGGGACCAGCATGGTGAACGTTCCATACAAAGGCGGCGCGCCTGCCATGGTCGCCATGCTCTCCGGGGAATGCCAGGTCAACTTCGCGACCATCTCGACGGCGTTGCCGCAGATACGTTCCGGAAAACTGCGGGCGCTGGCCGTATCGACGCGCAAGCGCTCGATCGCCGCGCCCGAATTTCCGACGATCGCAGAGTCCGGAGTGCCCGGTTACGAGCATGCGTCCTGGGTCGGGACACTGGCGCCGGCGAAGACCCCGCTGTCCGTGATCACCAGGCTGCACGCCGAATCGGTGAAGATCGTTCAAGCGCCCGAGGTCAAGGCCCTTCTGCTGCGGGACGGGCTCGAATCGGTCGGTGATACGCCGCGGGCATTCGGCGACATCATCAAAGCGGAAATCGCCAAGTGGGAGAAGGTGGTGAAGGCGGCGGGGATCAAGGCCGAGTAGGTCGTGACTGGTGAGGCGTGACGGGTGAAGCGTGTTTCTAGAACTCATTTCATAAATGGCTCTTGTTCGCCCTTCGACTCCGGCCGTTCGTCCTGAGCGTAGGAGGCACGACGGAGTCGAAGGATGAACGGGCTACGCTCAGGGCGAACGGGCATTTATGAAATGGCCTCTAGAAACGAACTAAGTCAGCACGCCCTTTCAGTCACGCCGTATCAGTCACGCCGTATCAGTCACGCACTCTCAGTCACGCTTTATCCGGCCGAAACCGCGTCTCCGGTTTCAGGCCCTTGCGCCTGCGCGCCTCGCTGATGCGGCCGTTCTCCAGGTAGCGGCCTTCCGCCGCGCGCTTTGCCGCTTCGTCCCATTGCGGCAGCCAGTCGCCGCGGGCCGCTCCGTACCATGGCGATTGCGGGCGCAGTTTGGGCAGCCCCAGCTCGTCCCAGATCTTCCGCGCGCGCTCCATGTATTCCTGCTTCGGCAGCGCCAGCGGCGGCAATACCTCCTTCATGGTGGCGTCCATGAGCAGCGTGGCGTCGAGATCGTCTTCTCCGGCTTCGTGCTCGCGTTCCGGGCCGTGCCCCTGGCTGCGATACGGGAGTACCTGCAGGTCTTTCGCCGGATTCATGCGAAACGCGATGGCCCAGAAGATCGCGTCGGAGTTCTCGGGGTCGATGTCGTCGTCGACTGCGATGCAGATCTTGCCGCAGTCCGCCTTGAAGGAAGTCGCGCCGTAGAGCGCGCGCCAGATTTCCGTATGCGGGGTGCCCTTCTCCACCGTGATCACCGCGATGCGGCGCAAGGCCGTCATCCGCTCGTGCAGCGTGACGCGCTTGACGCCGCGTATACCGAGCGTCGTGCGCAGGTGCGAGAGGAACATCGGCTCGAACGAGACACGCTTGATCGCGCTCGACTCGCTCGGCGTGACCTGGCTCAGGTAGGACGCAACGATGGCGTTGCGGCGGTGCGTGATCGCCGTCACCCGCATCGGCATGTTGAACTCCTCCAGCGCGACGTGGCCGTGCGATTCGCCGAACGGTCCTTCGGGTTCCAGGTACTCGGTATCGATCAACCCTTCGATGACGAGTTCCGCCTCGGCGGGCACCAGCAGATCCACCGTTCGGGCGCGGGTCATGTTTATCGGCCCTCCGGCGACGCCGCCTGCCACCCCGACCTCGTCCAGATCGAGCGGCAGCTTCATCGGCGCGACGAATGCCACACACGGCGGGCACCCCAGCACGATCGCGCAGGGCATGGTCTTGTCCCCGCGCTGCTGGTGCTTCAGGTAGTGGCGGTAGCCGCCGGCGCCGCCGATGCGGGTCGCCATGCGGACCACGAGGCGGTCGGACGCCTTCAGCCCGGCGCGGTAAGTCCCGTGGTTCTGCACACCGGTTTCCGGGTCCCTGGTAATGACATTGGTCGCTGTGAGCGTAGGCGCACCGTCGAAACCGGGCGTGGAAACGGGAATGGGCAGCATGTCGAGGCCGTTGCCCTCCCCCAGCAGCGCCGCGCCTTCGATCACGATTTCTTGGCACGGCGCGTGTTCGACGATGCGGGGCGCTATCGGGTTGGCGATCGCGCGATCCCACCGCTCCTGGACCTCTTCGAGCGGCGCGCGCATGCCGACGCCGTAGATGGCGCGGTTGCCGGCGAACGCGCCGACGACGACGGGGAAGCGGTACTTGCGGCCGAGCCCGTCCACGACGTTGGTGAAAAGAAACGCCTTGCGTTCGTGCTCTTCGATGCCGCCGACGTACTGCCAGCGCACCAGCGGATGCAACTCGGCGTCTTTGTCGATCGGCCGCTCGATGGTGAGCAGCAGGCCCCGTTTCTTCAGCGCTTCCAGATGCTCATGCAAGTCGGGGTAGCCGCGGCCGGCGCCGCCGTCTTTCCTGGTGGCTGGCTCGGCTACCACTGCCCCCGCGCTGCGCGCCGCATGTTTTTTTGCCATTTGAATCACCTGTTGCCGATTGGCGAACCGGAAATCATAGGTAAATCATCCCGCTCCGGGAATTGTGCCGACTGGTGTTGCCGTTCGGCGACAATGCGCCGCAAACCCGATTCTTTAACAGTTTGATTTAAGGCAGTTTATCACCTTGGCACGGATATCGCTCCAACCTCCGAACGGGCTTCAGCGCCCGGGGACAGTCCTTTTGCATGAACTGAAATGGAGCCAACCCATGAAGATCAATGAAGCCAGGCAAGTAAACCGTGCAATGGTTGCCGCGATTGCGGTGGCGCTCGCACTCGGCGTCGCGGCATGTCAGAAAAACGAGCCGCAGCCAGCGCCGGAGAAGTTCGGCCAGAATCTGCAACCGCCGAGTCCGCCGATCGAGCGGGCCGCCGACGCAACCCCAGGCAACGTGGACCAAAGCAACGTCGAGCAAGCCGGCAAGGCGCTCGACGACGCAGCGGTGACCGCCAAGGTCAAGTCTGCCTTGATCGCCGAGCCTAACCTGAAGTCGACGACGATCAACGTGGACACCACGGCTGGTGTGGTGACTCTCAAAGGAACGATCGACAGTCAGGACACTCGCCAGAAAGCAGAGCAGATCGCGACAACCGTGGAAGGCGTCAGGTCGGTAAGGAACGAACTGATCGTCGTACGGGGGTAGTCAGCATTCAATGGCGATGGCGGTGATGTTGCTAGTCGCCGGTGGCGAGGTGATGAAACGGGCGGTGTCCGTCACTCCATCACTTCGTCACTGCATCACTTCGTCACTCGTCACTTCGTCACCGCATCACTTCCTTAGGCATCACTTCGGTTTGCCCTGATCGGCGATCAGCTTGGCGACCTGCGAGCTCTCTGTCACCGGCTCGATCAGCATCACGTGGCGCTTGCTGAGTATCATGCGATCCGGCGAGTGCCATTCCTGCCCCCGCTTCACCAGGATATTGCTGACCTGCTTCGTTTCCGGGTTCGTCCGGCTCTGGATGTAGAAGACATCGTGCAGCACGACGTAGTCGGGTTGCAGGCTCTCGACGCGGCCGAAGAAAGCCTGGCCGCTCGCGAGCAGCACCGCGTGGTAGGGCGTGGAGAGAGCCGGCGGCACACTGGCGCGCCAGCCCTGGTACGCCGTGATGCTCAACGCCGCCGCGATCACCACCGCGGCCAGAGCCAGTATCCATGAAATCGATCTTTCCATCGTTCTCTCCTATGCGGATGAGCGAATATGATCGCACATGCAAAGCGCATAAAAAAAGGCCGCCCACGACGACCTTTTCACAGGCGCCCAGGCGCTCGGCGCTACGATCTCTCCATGCTCGCCGCGGCCTGCTCCTTGACGAACCGCTCCACCTCGGCGCGCAGGCCTTCGGCGGTCCGGCGCATGTCACGGATGTCCTGCGACATTGCGTCGGCGCGATCGTACACGATGGTACCGTGCACCTCCTTTTCCACGCGCTCAACTGCGCCATGGGCGAGCCGCAGGAGGTCAACGAGATCGTTGATGGCATTGAGCGCCCTGCTGGTCGAATCGCCGATCATCATGTGCCGGTCTCCTGGATTCCGTT
>CAZQJF010000332.1:0-4434 GCA_964593735.1 uncultured Streptomycetaceae bacterium
TCATGGCTCACGATCATCGCGTCGAGGCGGGAGAGGCCCGCGGCACGGAGGAACGGCACGATCATGCGATTGCCGCTGTCCGCCTGCGGGCCGTACGCGGGGCCGGTGTCGTAGAGCAGCGTGTGGTTCGCCGTGCGCACGACGGCGGCGATGCCCTGCCCCACGTCGAGCACCGTGACCTGCAATGCGCCCGGCTGCAGCGCGGCCGGCGCCACCACGAACAGCGGGAGCATGCCCGCGACGCCCAGCCACCGGCCGGGCGTTCCGCGCGGCGCAAGGAGCAGCAGAGCACCGCACATGGCCGCGACGACCGCCCATGCCGGTGGCGCGCGCTGCTCCCATACCGCCGCGTCCAGGCTGGCGAGCCACTCCAGGAGCAGCATGCACCATGCCATCACCTGGTGCGCGAGCTGCAGCACCCAGTCGAACGGCAGCATCATGCCGGTCAGCGTGAGCGGCACGACGACCAGCCCCACGACCGGAATGGCGATCGTGTTCGCGATGGGGGAAACGACGGAGACCTGCTGAAACAATGCGAGGAGCGGCGGGATCATCGCCAGTGTCACCGCGAGCTGCACGCGCGCCCACGTCGAAAACCAATGCGGGCGACCGACTCTTCCATTGCACACGAACATGATCGCCGCGACCGCGCCGAACGAAAGCCAGAATCCAGCCCCCAGCACGGCCCACGGGTCGATGAGCACCACGATCAACAGTGCAGCGGCGAGCACCACCGAAACGGTTTCGACGTACCCCATCCAAAGGGCAATGGCGACCACGCACAACATGTACACCGTTCGCTGCGCCGGCACGGCGTAGCCCGCCAGCAGGGCGTAGGAGAAAGCCGCGATCAACCCGGCCAGCGCAGCCGCCTTGGGCGCCGGCAGCCTGGTCGCAAGATGCGCCGATCGCCGCCAGAGACCGTACGCGAGCGCGAAGATCAATCCGGAGACCATGGTCACGTGCAGGCCTGAAATGCTCATCAGGTGATTCACGCCGGTGCGCGTGAAAATCTGCCACTGATCGGGCGGGATCGCGCGCTGATCGCCGATCGCGAGCGCAGCGATCACCCCGCCGTACCGCTCGGAGGGCAGCGCCGTGAGTATCCGCGTGCGAAGGACCGCACGAGCTCGATCGACCCAGTACTGCGGCCGGTGCACCATCGTGGCCAGCCGCTGCGCCCCGCTCTTGGTGCGCACGAAGCCCGTAGCGCGCAAATTGCGCTCGAAGAGCCACGCTTCGTAATCGAATCCATGGGGGTTGGCAGCACCGTGCGGTTGCCGCAATCGGACCGTAAGCTGCCAGCGTTCTCCCGGCGCAAGTTCCGGGATGGTCGCGGGCTTGTCCTCGCGCGCGGGACTGCCCCACCACGAGAGCACGATGTGCTGCGGAACGACAGCCTCCGGGGTCAGCACCCGCTCGACGTCGAATTCGAAGCGAACGCTGCGTTCGTACGGTTGCGGCAGGCTCGCGACCACCCCTTCGATCCGCAGGTCCCTGCCTTCCCATTCGGGGGGCAAGGCGTCGGCGAGCCGCAGCCCGGCCATCAGCGCGGCCCATGCGAAGCCGGCGGCAAAGCAGGCGGCAAGCACGACCGCCCTCCTGGCGTACAGCAGGATTAACCGCCAAGACCCCAAGCCTGTCCTGAGCGCCGTCGAAGGGGCCGCCAAGAAAACTCTGGGGGAATCATCAGCATGACGCGCCTGTCTCTGTCCCAATCGCAACATTCCCACCGCCACCAGCAATAAACTGCCGATGACGGTCGCGAGCAACCAGACGTCTCGCAGGGCGGGCAATCCGGCCTGCTGCTGCAGCAGCCATACCCCCGCGACAAAGCCGATGACGTTGAGCCTCATCCTGATGCAACGCGCGAGGCGGCCGCGGGTGCACTAGAACAGGGACTCGGGGCTCGGGGCTAGGGACTTAGTAGAGGCGAACAGCAGTCTCCAACACACCAGTCCCGAGTCCCTAGCCCCTGTATGGCTTGACAGCCGCCCGACCCCGGCCGATGATTCCGGCATGAATTCCTATCAGAAAGCGGAAGCGGCCGAGCACGCGCTGATGGAGGAACTCGAGCGCGCGGTGTACTCACCGGACGCCGAGGACCGCATCGTCGTGAAATCAGCGATCTACACCTCGGGCGAGCGCGACCCGCGCGAGCCCCCGGAGCACCCGCGCCAGGAGGGCAAGCTGCACATCATGGGCCCCGACAAGCGGCTGCCGAAGATGCCGGACCGGCCGACGCTGTTCGATTTCTTCAAGCTGCGCTTCGGGCTCGGCAACACGCAGCACCTGATGCAGAGCGCACGGCTGGCGCAAAAGCGCGGTGAGAACGAGAAGATCGTGCTCGCGTGCTTGCTCCACGACATCGGCAATTCGGCTTTCATCCGCGCCGACCATGGCTACTGGAGCGCGCAGCTCGTCGAGCCCTACGTGGATCCCGAGGTGACCTGGGCCATCAAGTACCACCAGGCCCTGCGCTTCTTCCCGGACGAGTCCGCGGGCTACGAGTATCCGGAGGCGTACAAGCGGCTGTTCGGCGAGGACTACTCGCCCGAGCCCTTCATCCACCAGGCCTACAGAGAGGCGCGCGATCACAAGTGGTACATGTCCTCGCGCCTGATCACCATCAACGACCTCTACGCCTTCGACAAGAACGTTAGCGTCGAGCTGGAGGAGTTCACCGACATCGTCGGGCGCAACTTCAAGCAGCCGAAGGAAGGTCTGGGCTTCGACGGCAGCCCCGTCGCGCACATGTGGCGCACGATCAACTGGCCGACGCGCTACCTCTAGTCCGCACAGTCCGCACGCCTCACAGGTAACCAGTCGGGCGCTTCAAGATCGCCAGCGCTCCGTTCGGCGCCGGAACGTGCGGACTGAAGAATTCGCGTCGCGAATTCGAAGTTCAAGCCTGATTTCAACTCGTATCGTTTGCGAATCCGTCGGCTGCGATAACCGAACGGAGATTCGAAAGAATCTCCCTTATGCGGGGCGGTTAGAGGCACGATCTGCGGCAACGGTGCTATCGCCACCTGTATCCAAGGTTGTAATATGGGATTGCCGCCCCGCATATGCCACGCAAGTTCTTCCGGCGCATCCTGCCGAGCCATGACTCCGTCAAGCAGAACCGCTACGTCGCGTGGTTCGGGCCGCGCATGCAGCACCACAACCTGTGGCATCTGCACCGCAAGTCGGTGGCGGGCGGCGTCGCGGTCGGCTTGTTCGCGGGCCTCATCCCGGGCAGCAACCCGGTGCAGTTCACGGCGGGCGTGCTGCTGGCGATCGCATTCCGCGTGAACCTCCCGATCTCGGTCCTGGTTACGCTCTACTCCAACCCGTTCACGATCGTCCCGCTGTACCTCCTGGCCTGGGGACTCGGACAACTGGTGCTGATGCAAAGCGGCAGCGACATCCCGCCGCCTGCTCCCGGGCTGTGGGACAAGAGCTTCGGCGAATGGCTGCCTGCCGTCCTCGACTGGATGGCCAGCGTCGGCAAGCCGTTGCTCGTCGGACTGCCGCTGCTGGCGCTCTCTCTCGCGCTCGTCGGCTACGTTGCGACGGACCACGCGTGGCGCCTGTACGTGCGCTGCGCCTGGAACCGGCGCCGCGCACGACGCGCGCGGGCACGCTGATGCGGTCCAAAACAGCAGAAACTGCTGGCCAGGGAAACACACGGAAAACACGGACAGAATGAGAACCTCAACCTGCTTTGTGTTTGCATTGCTCTTCACTTTCCGTGAATTCCGTGTGGTTCCGTGGCTAAATTCTGCTCTTGCCGCGATAGCATGGGCATAAACACTCCGGAGTACTGGCTCGAAGCCACGCAGGCGCTCGCCACGCGCGACGCGTTCCTGAAGGAGATAATCGCGCGCCACGACGGCCTCGCCCTCGGCAGCCGGGGCGATGCGTTCTCCACGCTCGCGCGGGCCATCGTCGGACAGCAGATATCGGTGAAGGCGGCGCAGAGCGTCTGGGGCAGGTTCGAGACGCGGCTGGGCGGCGTGACGCCGGCCGCAGTCTGCCGCACGCGCCATGCTTCCTTGCGGCTATGCGGGCTCTCCACGCAGAAAGCCGCCTACCTCAAAGACCTGGCCGCCCGTTTCTCCTCCGGCGCGCTCGACCCATCGCGCTGGAACGAGCTCGATGACGAAGGCCTGATCGCGGAATTGACCAGGGTCAAGGGCATCGGACGCTGGACGGCGGAGATGTTCCTGATCTTCTACCTGGCGCGGCCGGACGTGTTGCCGCTCGCCGATCTTGGTCTGCAGCGCGCACTGCGAGTGCACTACAACCGGGGCCGTCCGCTCACGCTCGCCCGCATGCAGCGCATCGGCAAGACTTGGGCCCCGTGGCGATCGGTCGCGACGTGGTATTTGTGGCGCAGTTTGGATCCGGTGCCGGTTGAGTACTAATTGTTCCAGGTTCCAGGTTCAA
>CAZQJF010000333.1:0-4433 GCA_964593735.1 uncultured Streptomycetaceae bacterium
CAGCAACGATAGCTGGCCAACCCGGCGCGCCTGGCGCCGGGGTACCTCCTGCTACCCCGCCTGCGCCAAAGCCGGCCGTCGCTGCGGTCGGGCGGATCGACTCGCTCGAAGGCGAGGTGCGTATCACATCCACGAGCGGCGAGCGTGCCGCACAAGCGGGTCTTGGTGTGAGCGAAGGCGACGCCATCCGCACCGGCGCGAACGCGTGGGTGCTGCTCGAGATGACCGATGGCGCGACGATCACCGTCCGCCCGGGCACCCAGACGCGCATCGACGCCTACCGGTATGCGCCCGACGGCGCCGCGTCGGAGAATCGCAGCGTCATCGCGCTCGTCAGAGGTGCGCTGCGGGTGATCACCGGGTTGATCGGGACGACCAACCGGCAGGGTTACGCAGTATCCACGCCGACCGCCACCATCGGCATCCGCGGCACGGACCACGAGCCCAGCTACTACCCGCCCGGCGATGCCGAGCTTGCCGGCCAGCCTCCCGGCACCTACGACAAGGTCAACGCCGGCGAGACCGTCGTTCGCAGCCCGCGCGGCGAGGTCGCTGTCCGGCCCGGCCGCTCGGCGTTCGTGCATCACGAGGCGCGGGTCGCGCCGCGACTGCTCACGCGTGAACCTGCGTTTTATCGCCGCCACGCGGCATTCGACAAGCCGGTGGCAGCACGCCGCACGGAAATCCACCGCCGTATCGAGCGCGAGCGGCAGTTGCGCCCGAAACCGCCCGCCGCGATACCGGAGAAAAAAGGGCCGCGGGACCTGCGGCAGGAGCGTCTCAGGGAGCGCGAACAGAAGCGCGCCGGCGCGAAGAGCGCCAAGCCGCAGCCCAAGAGCGCTGCCGCTCAGAGCAAGACTCCGCAGCAACTGCAGCAGGAGCGGCGCAAGGAGCAGGAGCAAAAGCGCGCCGGCGAGAAGAGCGCCAAGCCTCAGCCCAAAAGCGACGGCGCACAGACCAGGACCCCGCAGCAGCTGCAGCAGGACCGGCGCAGGGAGCAGGAGCAAAAACGCGCCGGCGAGAAGAGCGCCAAGCCTCAGCCCAAAAGCGACGGCGCACAGACCAGGACCCCGCAGCAGCTGCAGCAGGACCGGCGCAGGGAGCAGGAGCAAAAACGCGCCGGCGAGAAAGGCGCCAAGCCTCAGCCCAAGTCCGAGGACGCGCAGACCAGGACCCCGCAGCAACTGCAGCAGGACCGGCGCAGGGAGCAGGAGCAAAAACGCGCCGGCGAGAAAGGCGCCAAGCCTCAGCCCAAGTCCGACGGCGCGCAGGCCAGGACTCCGCAGCAACTGCAGCAGGAGCGGAGAGAAAAGGAGCGGCGGCGCGCGCAGCAGGAACGGGAGGCAGCCGAGGCCAAAGCGCGGAAGAAGCAGTGAAGATCTGTAACCGAATCATCACCCCATCACGGATCACTCGCCATGCCGCATCTCGAATTGCCCGGCTTGAAACTGTTCTACAAGATCGACGATCACACCGATCCATGGACGCAACCGGAAACCGTGGTCTTCGTGCACGGGTTCACCGAAAATACCGAAGCGTGGCGGCAGTGGGTGCCGCACTTTTCCCGCCGCTATCGCGTGATCCGCTACGATCAGCGGGGATTCGGGCTGTCGGGGCCGGTCGCGAAGGACTTTCCGCTGACGACCGACGTGATCGTCGGCGACATCATCGCCGTCATCGAGCAACTGGCGGACGGCGGACCGGTGCACGTCGTGGGCGGCAAGAGCGGCGGCATCCCGGTCATGATGCTTGCCGCGACCCATCCCAGGCTCGTTAAAACCATCACCGTTTCCTGCTCCCCGGTAACTCCGCCAAAAGCTGCAGGCTGGATCGAGCAGATGGAGCGCGACGGGATGCGCAGTTGGGCGAACAGTACCCAGCGCGAGCGCATGGGAAGCGCGATGCCGGAAGCGGGCATTGCCTGGTGGTCCGACATGATGGGCGCGACGGCGGTATCGACCGCCCATGCCTACCTGCGCTGGGTCAGCGCGATCGACATCCGGGCGGACATCAAGCGGATCCGGTGCCCGACGCTCGTCATCGGCACCGATACGCCGCGGCGCAGCAAGGCGGAGTTCGAGTCCTGGCAGAAGACGATACCGAACTCGGAACTTGCCATCATCCCCGTCGACGGCTACCACGCCGCCGGCACGGCGCCGGACGAGACTGCACGCGTGACGCTGGATTTCATCGCTCGACAGCGGTAACACTGAACACGACGGGCGCGAAGCCGCGAAGCACGGACAGCCTCAGCACGAAGAGCCTTAGCAGTTTGTTGAAAATCGCCAAGAGAGCCGTTCGTATTGAGCGTAGCGAAGCGGAGTCGAAATATGAACGACTTACAATCAGGTAGTTGGCACGCTTCGACTCCGCGCCTGCGGCGCTACGCTCAGCGCGAACGGAGAATTTCAACAGATTGCTAGTGGCTTCGTGTCGAAGCTTTGCTCCGCCACAGTCATAAAGGTCTAGAATATCCCTCCCCACTTTCCTGACCACGGAGGCCAACATGCCACTACGCATAGGCGATGAAGCGCCGAACTTTACGGCGGAAACGACGGAAGGGACGATCAACTTCCACGACTGGATCGGGAACGGATGGGCCATCCTGTTCTCGCATCCCAAGGACTACACGCCGGTGTGCACCACCGAGCTGGGCTATATGGCGCGCATCAAGGGCGAGTTCGACAAGCGCAACACCAAGGTCATCGGCCTGTCAGGCGACCCGGTAGCGGACCACAAGGGGTGGGCCAAGGACATCGAGGAAACGCAGGGCTCGGCCGTGAACTACCCGATGATCGGCGACTCGGAGCTCAAGGTGGCGAAGCTCTACGACATGCTCCCGGCGGAAGCGACCCCCGGCAAGCGCACCGCCGCGGACAACGCCACTGTGCGCACGGTGTTCCTGATCGGTCCGGACAAGAAGATCAAGCTGATGCTGTTCTACCCGATGACGACCGGCCGGAATTTCGACGAGGTGGTGCGCGTGCTCGATTCGCTGCAGCTCACCGCAAAGCACAAGGTCGCGACTCCGGCGAACTGGAAGCAGGGCCAGGACGTGATCATCGCCGGCTCGGTCAGCGACGAGGACGCGAAGAAGCAATATCCCGCGGGCTGGAAGGCGCCGAAGCCGTACTTGAGGATCGTGCCGCAGCCTAAATAGCGGTGACTGATCCGGCGTGACTGATGAGGCGTGACTGGTACAACGTGTACCGGTGAAGGGTGATGGGATCGTTCCTTCATCCCGATCCTTGATCCTTCATCCCTCCGCCCTCATCCCTACTTCTCGGGTATCGTCCAGAGATACAGCGGCCGCTCGCGGCCGCTGCTGATGAACCGCACGGTCTGCTGCGGCTTCCAGTCACCCATGTCGTGCCAGTGCGAGACGACGCGGGCGCCCGGTTTCAGCTCGCGCAGCAGTTTCGGGCGCGCCTTGAGGTTGAGTTGGGGCGACAGAAACAGCATGACCACGGTCGCATCGCGGATGTCGGTCGCCAGCAGGTCCTGATTCTGGAACTGGATGCGGTCGGCGACACCCGCGTTGCGCGCGTTCGCGCGGCTTTCGGCAATGCGCTGCGGATCGATGTCCACGCAGACGCCGCGCACGTTGTTGAATTGCCGCACGGCGCTGATGACGATGCGCCCGTCGCCGCATCCCAGGTCGTATACGACGTCGCCGGGCTGCACGCCGGCGAGCCGCAGCATGGCCTGCACGACCTCGTTATCAGTGGGCTCGTAGTGCACGTCGGGCGCCCGCAGCGCCGGTGGCGCAATGGCAGGCTCCTGTGCGCATCCGGCGCCGGGCAGGAAACTCGCGGCAGCAATTGCAACCGGCAAACCTCGAAGCATCGTTCGAATCGTCGTCATCTCTTGTTCGGAATTTGCGACTGGGTCAGAACAGCCGATGCGCGGCGCGGACCACCTGGGTCACCTGGGTCGCCGTGTAGTCGGGCTCCGCGCGCACCGGCATATCATCCGCAAGCAGATAGCGGGAATCGAGCTCGGCCATGGCGGGCACGCCGAGCAGTGCCATCACCCGGTCGATCTCCTCGCGGAAAATCTCGATCGCACGGGCCGCTCCCGCTTCTCCACCGGCAGCGACGCCATACAGCGGAGCGCGCCCGATCAGCACGGCGCTCGCTCCCAGCGCCAGCGCCTTCACGACATCCGCTCCACGACGGAAACCGCTGTCCACCATGACGGTGAGCCGCTTGCCTGCCGCCTCCAGGACGTCGGGCAGTGCATCGATGGGCGCGATGGAGCTGTCGAGATTGCGGCCGCCATGATTCGACACGATGACCGCGTCGGCGCCGAAGTCCGCGGCGAGTATCGCGTCTTGCGGATGCAGGATGCCCTTTACCATCAGCACGCCCGGCCACAATTTGCGCAGCGCGCGCACGTCGTTCCAGTTCAGGCTCTCGTTCTTCAGCACGGAT
>CAZQJF010000334.1:0-4428 GCA_964593735.1 uncultured Streptomycetaceae bacterium
TCGGAGATGTCCCGCGGAGCCAACCCGATCACGCGCCGCCTGTCACCTTCACAGTATGCCACCCACATCCGCTGCAACAGGGCTTCGAAGTGGGCCACATAAGCCTTGATATCGCACAGGGGCGAGACCGCCATCTGCTCGCGCAAACGCGCGCGACCCGCACGCACGGCGCCGGGCGCGCGCGCCAGGCGAACAGCCGCCTCTACATACCCCGTTTCATCCGCGGCCACCCAATCCGGACGGCCCAGCGTCTTCAGGAAACTCGCCCCCATGCGACCGGCAAAATTGCCGCCCAGCAAGCTCACCACCGGCACCCCCATCCACAGCGCCTGCAGGGTCGTGGTGCCGCCGTTGTAAGGCGTCGGGTCGAGCGCGATATCGACGTCGCCATATTCCTGCATCATGTCCGCGAGCCCGCTCGGACCGCGAAAGATCAGACGCTCCCGGGCAATGCCCTGCGCGGCGAGCAGGTTCGTGTAGCGTGCCTGCACCGCCTCATCGCGCAGGGAGGGCGCCTTGAGGAGGAGCAGCGAACCCGGTACCGCCTGCAGCACCCGCGCCCACAGGGCGATGGTCCGGGGCGAGAGTTTCATGGCGTTGTTGAACGAGGTGAATACCACGGGAGCATCGGCCGCGCGCGGCGGCGGCAGTGGATATTCGTCCACCGGCGCCCAGCAGAACACGCTGTCGGGCAACTGTGCCAGCCCCTCGCTGAACAGGTGCGCGTGTTCGGCAGGGCTGACGGTGGCGTCACCGATCAGCCAGTCGATCGTGGACAGCCCGGTGGAATGCGGGTAACCCAGGAACGTGGCCTGTACCGGGGCGGCGCGCATCGCGAACAGCCCCAGGCGGTGGGTGGAGGTATGCCCGGCCAGGTCGATCAGGATATCGACCCCGTCGGCGACTATCGCCTGCTGCAAGGCCGCATCGTCCAGTCCCGCCGCCTCGACCCAGCCCCCGACGCTGGCCTTCGCCTGGCGGGTGTATTCATCGTGCATGGTGCCGGTGTGATACACGCTCACGTCGAGGCGCGCGCGATCGTGGCGCAGCAGTACCGGCAGGATGAAGATGTTCACCGGGTGCTGCCGGTGAATATCTCCGGTCACGTAGCCGATACGCAGGCGCCGCGTTGCCGAGCGCGCACTGGTGGAGTTTGCGAAACCGGTCTTCCGTGCCACGGCGGCTTCGATCCGCGAGCACAGGAGTCGATGACTTTCGGCCACCTCCGCGGGCGGCAGGGAGTCGTGGTAGAGCGAAGTCATCGCGATGCTGGAGGCCAGCCGCGACAGCGGATCGCCATTCGATTCGTAGGCTCTCTGCAGTGTGGCCAGGTGGCCTTGCGCATCGCCCATGCGGCCCTGCAAGCCGGCATCGAGCAGGCGCGCTTCGTGATTGTCCGGCTCCAGCGCCTGGACCCGTTGCAGGGTCTCGCGGCAGTCGGCGAGCGCGTAGACCTCCGATTGAATCTTCCCCAGCGCCAGCAATATCGGCACGCTGCCGGGCTCGATCGTGAGGGCTTTTTTCAGGACGGCAATCGCCTCCTGCCAGTAGTTGTGGCCATACACCCGCGCCGACAGCGCGAGCAGAAAAGCGGGATTGTCGGACAGCGATGCGCGGGCAAAGGCCTTCTCCGCAGCGGGCACCCTGCCCGTGCGCAACAGCGCTTCTCCCAGGTACATCATCGAACCGTAGCGCATCGGGCGGATATCGAGCAGCGCGGACAACGCAGCAACAGCCCCCTTCCCATCGCCGGCGTTCAGACGCCACACGCCCATCCAGTGCAAGGACTCGCCCGGCAGGGGCTCCAGGTTCCTGGCCTGTTGCAGCGCCTGTTCCGGAGTTGGCAGCGCATTTCCTGCCGGCCCGGGCTCTTGCGTGGAGCCCGGCGCTCCCGGCATCTCGCGCAGGCGCGCCAGATACAGCCAGGTCAGCCAGTCACCCGGGCATACCGCCAGCCTGGCGGAGAACCGTTCCGCCAGAATAGCCGCATCCGGCAGCGCCGCGCGTCCGAGCAAGGCATCGCCTCGCGCCGCGTCCTGCCAGGGCCCGATGTCGAATGCCTGCAGCCGGGGCTTCAGCGCCGCATCGAGGCGCAGCGCCTGCCGCGCCGCATACCCCGCCTGCCAGGGCAGGCCGCAGGCGGCATAACCGCGCGCCAGGTCGAGCCACAGCGCAGGCTGAGCGGCCGACTGCCCCAGCTTTCGCCACAGCAGGGCGGTGTCGATTTCGCCCGGGGTCTCCGTCATCCACTGAATCTACTACAACCGGGATCAAGCTAGTAGAAGGGTCGAGCCTAGCGATACCGTTGCTTGCGATGTCTTGCGGTACGAAGACCAATTGGATCGAACCTTGAACCTTGAACCTTGAACGTTGAACCTTGAATCCCTCAAAGTATGAAGTTCTTGCCGTCCATGCTGTTGACGCCGCTCATCAGGATGGAGAACTCAGCGGCGCTGTCGGCATCGGTGCTGCCCAGCAGGAGGTCACTGGCCGCATCGAAACGCAGTTGCCCGGTCGCGTTGGTGCTGCTGAAGGCCGCCGATTTGATGAACGTGAACGCCTGGTCGCCGGCTACTTCCGCGTTCGCATCGATACCCTTCAGATCGATCTTGTCCTCGCCGCTCTTGAAGTCCTTGATCGTGTCGCGCGTCGAGCCGGTGGTCCCGGTCTCGAGAACGTTGTCGAAGTCGAATATGTCCTTGCCCGCGCCGCCGGTGAGCACATCGGCCCCCGCGAGGCCCTTGAGTACGTCATTGCCGGAGCCCCCATTCAGCGCGTTCTTGCCGCCGTTGCCCGTCAGCGTGTTCGCCAGCGTGTTGCCCGTGCCGTTCAGGTTGGCCGTGCCCATCAGGATCAGGTTTTCCACGTTCGCCGCGAGCGTGTAACCCGACGACCCCGTCACCGTGGACTCCACCAGATCCGTCCCCGTTCCCGAGCCCGACGCTTCGGTCACGGCGTCCTGTTTCACGTTCACGGCGTACGTATCGTTGCCCTTGCCTCCGATCAGCTTGTCGTTGCCGCTGCCGCCGTCGAGCCGGTTCGCCAAGCCATCGCCGGTCAGTGCGTCGTTCTTGCTGCTGCCGGTCAGGTTTTCGATCGATTTAAGCGTATCGGTGCCTGCTCCGCCAGTGTTCTGAGCGCTGGCCACCAGTTTGACGGTTACTCCCGCCGTCGCACCGGCGTAGGAGGCGGTGTCGGTGTTGAAGCCGCCGTTGATCTTGTCGTTGCCCTTGCCGCCGATCAGCGTGTCGTTGCCGTTGCCGCCGTCGAGCGTGTTGTTGAATTCGTTGCCGGTGAGCGTATTCGCAAGCGCGTTGCCCGTCCCATTCTTTGCGGCTGTCTTGCCGGTCGTGAGCGTGAGGTTCTCAACGCCCGCCGCCAGGCCACTCAGGCTGTAGCTCACCGCCGCCTTGACGATGTCCGCGAGATTCGCGATCCCCGCCGCCGCCGCAATCGACCGCGCCAATGCATCGATCGCTTCGTCGACGACGTCCCCGGCATTGTCGACTATGTAGGTGTCGCCACCCTGACCACCCTCCATGAAGTCGGCACCCGTCCCGCCGTCGAGCGTGTCGTTGCCCGTCCCACCGTCGAGCGTGTCGGTGCCCGCTCCGCCGGCGAGCGTGTCGCTGCCCGCTCCGCCGTCCAGATCATTTATGGCGTCATTGCCCGTCAGCTTGTCGTTGAAGGCGCTGCCGGCGAGATTCTCGATCTCGATGAGGGTGTCGATACCACCGCCGCCCGTGTTCTGCGGGTTGGCGTTTGCCAGGCTCACCGTTACGCGGGCCGTCGCATTCTCGTAGCTCACGGTGTCGATGCCGGCCCTGCCATCGATCGTTTCATCGATCGGCCCGCTGAGCAGCGTGTCGTTGTCCAGGGTGCCCGACACGATGGCGCCGTCGGCAAACAGCACCCTTTCCACGAACGTCAAAGTGTCTGTGCCTTCCGGGCCTCCCTCGTTCGCGGTCACCGTTACGGTTTCGTCCTGGCGCGTCACCGTGTAGTCAGCCTGGTTGCCCGCATAGACCGCCGTGTCGAAACCGCCGCCGCCGTTCAGCGTGTCATCGCCCGCCCCGCCTCGCAGCGCGTTGTCCGATGCGTCGCCTGTCAACACGTCGACGAAGGCGCTGCCGGTGAGATTCTCGATGCTGATCAGCGTGTCGAAGCCGGCGCCCAACGTGTCCTGCGCGCTGCCCGACAACAGCAGGCTCACCGACACTGCTTCCGTCGCGTTTGCGTAGCTCGCGGTGTCGATGCCATCCCCGCCGTCGAGCGTGTCGTCTCCCACGCCGCCTTCCAGCGTGTCATCGCCACTATTGCCGCTGAGCGTATTCGCCAGCGCATCGCCCGTCAGCGTGTCGTTGAAAGCGCTGCCGGCCAGGTTCTCGATCCCGACCAGCGTGTCGGTGCCGCTGTTGATCGTTATGC
>CAZQJF010000335.1:0-4416 GCA_964593735.1 uncultured Streptomycetaceae bacterium
TTGCCGAGGGCCTGATCGTGCAGTCGGTGCCGCTCAACAGCACCATCGAGGTGAACGGCAAGCCGTTCCGGATAGATTAGGAGTTCGTTGAAAATTCGCCGTTCGCGCTGAGCGTAGCACCGCAGGCGCGGAGTCGAAGCGTCCCAAGCGTCTGATTGCACGCCGTTCATATTTCGACTCCGCTTCGCTACGCTCAACACGAACGGCTCTCTATGCGATTCTCAACAAACTGTTAGGGCCGGTGGCCCCGACGGATCACAGCTCACGGATCACGCCGGATCAGTCACGCTCTCTCAGTCACGCCGTATCAGTCACGCCGTATCAGTCACGCAGTACCCATCACTCGCAATGGTATGATGATCGAGAACTTTCGCGCTTGAGGAGATGAGCCATGTCGCTGGTCGTTGCATTCGATGAGATCAAGCCGGAGCAGATCCGGAAAAACAAGGGCGGGCCGGACAGCCCGGCTTCGACCAACTTCCCTTTTTTCCGGGCCTCCATCGAGAAGCCCGATACGCCGACCGCTTTCCTCGCCAAGTACGAGGCGGGGGACAGGTCCTGCGCGCATTACCATGCGGTGGATCAGTTCCAGATCCTGGTCGCGGGCAAAGGCCAGCTCGGGCGGCACGACGTTGCGCCTTACTACGTTCATTTCGCGCGCGCCTACACGCCCTATGGCCCCTTGCACGCGGACGAGAATACGGGGTGGACCTTCATGACGTTGCGCACCCGCTACGATGCGGGCGCGCAACGGCTGCCCGGCGCGCTTCCCCGGCTGCAGGCGGTGCGCGGTCGCCAGCCGTGGCAGGTCACCACCAGTGCCGTATTTCCGGAGGCGGGATCGGGGGTCGGCGTGCAGGACATTCCCGATGTCAAGGATGAGCGGGGACTCTTCGTCAAGACGCTGACGATGGCGCCCGGCACGCGCACCGCCGCTCCCGCTCCGTCGAGCGGCGACGGCCAGTACGTGATCGTCGTCAAGGGCAGCCTGATGCACGAAGACCGGGAGCGCAAGTCGCTCACGGTAGTGTTCGTCAAGCCGGAGGAAGAGGCGTTCCAGATCCAGGCGGGGCCGGAGGGGCTCGAAGCGCTCGTGCTCAACTTTCCGCAGGCCGCGGCCCACGTCGCGGACAGCAGCGCGCCTTCCACCGTTGCCGGGTTCAAGACGTGGCAGTGCCTGCTGTGCGCGTTCGTCTACGACGAGCAAAAAGGCATACCGGACGAAGGCATAGCCCCCGGCACGCGCTGGGCGGACGTGCCGGAAACCTGGACCTGCGCGGACTGCGGCGCCGGCAAGAACGACTTCGAGATGATCGAGGTCTGAGCGGCCTGTCAGGGACAGGCCGCTCAGACCTGACATGAAGATTCATTCGTTTTCGGCACACGAAGGAACCGCCTGACGGTGAAGAAAATGGCATATTGTCACCGTCAAATCGCACACACAGCGGATGACCATCATTCCGCCGGGACTCTATGGTCTCTCATGTCTTGCTGTGCCTTTCATAAGGATTGTGTCGCAACACAGTCCGGCACAATCCTAGAGCGTAGCGGATGATCGATCTCGCCGTGCGCGGCGGCCTCGTCGTCACGCCCGAGGGCGCCGCTCCCTGGGATGTCCTCATCGCGGGCGACAGGATCGCCGCCGTGGCCGCGCCGGGCGCGCTGAAGGACGTGCCGGCGGGGCGCACCATCGATGCCGCCGGCAAGATCGTCCTGCCCGGCGGCGTGGACCCGCACATCCATTGCAACTGGCCGGTGCTGCCGGGCAAGGACGGCGGCCCGCCGGAAATGAGCGCCGGATCGGCGGCGGTAAGCCGGGCCGCGCTCTACGGCGGCACGACGACGCTCATCGATTTCGCCGTCTGGAAGGCCGGCGAAACCCTGGAACAGGCGATCGCGCGGCGCGACGGCGACTGGCGCGGGCAGTGCCACTGCGACTATTCGTTCCATGTGACGTTGTTCGGGAAAATCCCGCCGGCCACGATCCACGAGCTGCCGGAAGCCATGCAATCGGGCTTTCCCACGGTGAAGATCTTCACCACGAATATCCGCCCCGCCATCACGGACCGGAAAGTCGGGTTCGGCGACATCTGGGAAGTTTTCAAGGTGCTCGGACGGCACGGCGGACTGGCTTGCATACACGCCGAGGAAGACGACCTGGTGATGCACATGTACGAGAAGTTGATCGCCGAAGGACGGGTCGGCTTCGAGAACATGGCCGAAGTGCACACCGCGCTCTCCGAGGACCTGGCGTTCCGGCACATCATCCGCCTCGCGGAAAACGTGGAAGGCGCCGCGCTCTACATGATGCACGTGAGCGCCGGCACCGGCATCGCGGCGATCCGTGAATCGCGCGCGCGGGGCTACCCCATATACGGCGAGACGCTGCACCAGTACATGCTCTACAACGCCGAGGACTACAAGCGCCCCAACGGGCAGATGTTCCACACCTACCCGTCGCTCAAGACCGCCGCGGACCAGCGGGCGCTGTGGCGGGGCACGGTGGACGGGGAGATCAGCACGGTTGCGACGGACGGCATCTGCACGTCGCTGTGCACCAAGATCCACGGCAAGCGCATCGACGACACGACCGGCGGCAGCGCCGGCGTGGAGCCGCGGTTCTCCGTCATGTACACCGAAATGGTGGCGAAACGGGGCTACTCGCTCGAAAAATTCGCCGATCACGTCTCGGCCAACGCCGCGCGCATCATGGGGCTGTACCCGCGCAAGGGCGCGATCGCCGCGGGCAGCGACGCCGATCTCGTGATCTTCGATCCGTCCATCAGGCGCAAAGTGCGTGTGGAAGACCTGCACGAAGCCGATTACACCCCGTGGGAAGGCCACGAGATCGCGGGCTGGCCGGAGACCACCATACTGCGCGGCAGGGTCGTGGTGGAAAAGGGCGAGTTCATGGGCGACGGCAAAGGGCAGCGCCTCCCGCGCAAGATCGCCGACAGGATCCGCTCCCGTCCGGCTTGTTAGGCCGGTACGAAAAGAGAAGCCTCACCGCCAAGAACGCGGAGGATGCCAAGGAAGAATGAACAGCTTTACCGCCAAGGACGCCAAGGACACGAAGTAAAGCTTCAACACGAAGCCACGAAGGGCACGAAGAGATCAACAATAAGTAGAAGTCATTTCACAAATGCCCGTTCGCTCTGAGCCCTTCGACTCCTCTCCGTTCGTGCTGAGCGTAGGCGTTGCCGGAGTCGAAGCATGAACGGAGATACGCTCAGGATAAACTGCGCGCGTTCATCCTTCGACTCCGTCGTGGCGCGTAGCCTGTCCTGAGCGTAGAGTGTTCGCCCTTCGACTCCGCTGCGCTACGCTCAGGACGAACGGAGTCGAAGGTCTGGCGGACACCGGAGTCGAAGGGCTCAGGACGAACGGCCGGAGTCGAAGAGCGAAAAACAGCTATTTATGAAATCACGTCTAGAAATCTTGAGACGATGACCGATATGAAAAGATATTTCGGCTCTGCCCCCTTTTCCCCATGAGCAGAGTCTTCGAACGGTTGGGAGCGGGCCAGATGGCGCTCGGCGTCTGGATCAAGGGCGGGCCGACCTGGGTTTCGACCATCGCGCGCGCCGGATTCGATTTCGTCCGCCCCGACATGATGTTTTCCTCGCTCGACTGGGGGAGAGCTCCACAACATCCATCGCGCGGCACAGGCGGTGGGCCTCACCACCTGGGTGCGCGTGCCCGCGAATCCGTGGCTGTCCGGCACGGAGCAATTGCAGGTCACGGTGGACGTGCAGCGTGCTTTCAGCATCGGCATCGAAATCGTCGGCGCGTCGATCGCCTCCGCGCGCCAGGCGCGCGCGTGTCTCGAAGTCGCAAAGGACTGGCATCGGTCGGGCACGGGGGAATATCCCAACTCGAACGAGACCTTTACCGCCATGCAAAGAAGAACGCCGACGTCGCCGTGTTCGTTCCCCACATCGAGGCGGGAACGGCCGTGCACGAGATCGACGAAATCCTCTCGCTGGAAGGCGTGCGTATCCTGATGCTGGCCATGACCGATTTGAGCAAGACGCTGGGCCACCCCTTCCAGTACGAGCACCCCGAGGTCTGGCGGCACGTGGACTCGATCGTGGAGAAGGCGCATGCGCGCGGCATCGTAATAGCCGCGAACATGGGCTATGACTACACGACGCACGAGCGTATGGCGGCGCGCGTGAAACGCATGCACGATCACGGCATCCGGATCTGCCTCATGCAGGGGGCCGACAACATGCTCGAAAACTTCGCCAAGCCGATGCTGAACGATATACGCGGGGCCGTGGCGTGAGACCGGCAGCGGACCGCCGTGGGAAAGCGGCGTAGGATGGGCCTTGGCCCACTGGGATTTCAAAACCCAAGGTCAAGAGCAGGAATTAGCCGCAGATAAACGCGGATACACGCAGATTTCAAAATTCA
>CAZQJF010000336.1:0-1280 GCA_964593735.1 uncultured Streptomycetaceae bacterium
GCTTCGAATTGTGCGCGTAACGCGAGATGAGATCGTTGCCGTGATCGATTTCGATCATATTACCATATTGAGGATGAAAATCGGCGTAGACGACCACCCCGCCCGCCGCAGCATTCACGGGCGTGCCTTCGCCGGCGATCACGTCTATGCCTTCGTGAAAAGCGCGCTGGCCGGTGAACGGATCGATGCGCCAGCCATAGTTGGATGAGTACCACCCGCCCTGGACCGGCAACATGGTGGGGATCAGCTTCTTTCTCGCGCTGTCGAGCGTCATCGATGATTCGAGTATGCCGAGTTTGTCGCCGCGGTCGTCGAGCTGGGCGGTCAGCCGTTCGAGCTGGCGGGTGAGTTCACCGAAGGAAAGATCGTATTGCGGCAGGCTGGATATCGCCCCGCCCCGCCCCGGGGTCTCGCCGAACATGATGTCCTGGGGCTTGAACCCCGCTACCCTGGCCAGGCGCTCGCCCAGCGTGTCGAGCCGCATCAGCTGCGCCTGCATCTCGCCCAGCTTTACGGCCATCGCGTTCAGATTCTCGCGCAGGTAAGACTGTGATTTTTCGTTCTGCCGCTCCTGCGATGAGAGGAGCAGGGAATTCAGGTAGGGAAAATCGCGCTCGGCGGCCAGGCGCACCGTCACGTAATGGAGCGCAGCGGCGCCCGCGAGCACGGCTGCAATAGCGCCCCCCGCGAGCAAGGCCAGTTGCGGCCAGCTCAGGGTGATGGTTCTTGCCTTCGCCAGCCTTCCGGAAACTAGAATAATATTCATCGTCTCCCTCCCAACATCCCCATGGCCACGCACAAAATCGGCGAACTCCTGGCCGGATCCGGGCAGTTGAAGACGCTGTCCCGTGAGGCGCAACGCCTGGCGGAACTCGAACGGCTGATCTTCGAAGCTGCCCCTGGTGCGCTTGCCGAGGCGATCCGGATCAAAAAGCTCCGGGCCGGAACGCTTGTTCTTCTGGCTGATAACGCCGCGGTTGCCGCCAAACTGAAGCAGCTGGCACCGCGGCTACTAGCGTGTGTCCGAAAAATGGACCCCGAGATTAACGGAATCCAGGTGCAAGTGCAACCCGCTCAGCGCCGAAAAAGCGCGCCGGGCGACTTGAGAAAACGCTCGTTAGGGCTTGATGCGATTGGAAAATTTGAAAATCTTGCCGAAGGGCTGCACGAATCTCCGTTGAAGTCTGCACTGACCCGGCTGGTGCAGCGTCATAGGAAAAGTCGCTAGTTCAAGGTTCAAGGTTCAAGGTTCAAGGTTCAAGAAACCCTGAACTCAGAAC
>CAZQJF010000336.1:1380-4409 GCA_964593735.1 uncultured Streptomycetaceae bacterium
GAACCTGGAACTTGGAACGTTGAACCTGGAACTTTGAACCTGGAACGCCGGCGCGGCGGCGCTGGGCGCCGCTACGCCGGCTGAGGCTGCCAGGCCAGGAACGCCGGCGCGTCCTCGCTCCGGTCGAAGCTCGCGTATTCCCACGCCGGGGCGGTTTCGAGCAGTTGGCGCAGCAACTGGTTGTTGAGGGCATGCCCGGACTTGTGTCCGGCGAACGCTCCGATCACCGGGTGCCCCAGCAGGTAGAGATCCCCGATCGCATCGAGCACCTTGTGCTTGACGAACTCGTCTTCGTAACGCAGCCCGTCGGTGTTGAGCACGCGGTAGTCGTCCATCACGATCGCGTTGTCGAGGCTGCCACCGAGCGCGAGCCCCTGGGCCCGCATGGTTTCCACATCCTGCATGAAACCGAAGGTGCGCGCGCGGCTTACCTCCCTGACATAGGAGGTGGTCGAGAAGTCCACGCACACCGACTGGCGGGACTTGTCGAACACGGGATGATCGAACGCGATGCTCAACGTGAGCTTGAAGCCGTTGTGCGGCTCGAAGCGCACCCACTTGTCCCCGTCCCTGGCTTCCACCGTCTGCAGAATCCGGATGAACTTCTTCGGGGCGTTCTGCTCCTCGATGCCGGCCGATTGCAGCAGAAACACGAAAGGACCGGCGCTGCCGTCCATGATCGGGACTTCGGGTGCGCTCAGATCGACGTAGGCGTTGTCGATGCCGAGACCGGAGAGCGCCGACATCAGGTGCTCCACGGTGGAAACCCGCTCCCCGCCCTTCTCCAGACAGGACGACAGCCGCGTGTCGCCGACCGCGTAGGGATCGGCCTTGATCTCGAGCGGTTGCGGCAGATCGATGCGGCGGAACACGATGCCGGTATTGGGTGCAGCGGGGCGCAAGGTCAGGAAGACTTTCGAGCCGGTGTGCAAGCCGACGCCCGTGGCCCGGATCATGTTTTTCAAGGTGCGCTGCTTGATCATTGAAAGATCGCAGTAAGCTGCTGATTTTTAAAGCTCTTAGGCCGTGAATTTTATCACGGCGTCATGTTGCCGCGCAAAAAAATTGTAACCAAATGTAGCGCTAGCTCCGACCATAGGCATACGTAAACAACGTCCACCTTGCCATCCGCAGCACAGCGGCCGACCCGCGACCAGGCGCTACCGCGGCCCCTGAATCCGGTCCACCCGTTCCCCTGACCATCGCGTCGGCCGCACGCGCGTCTCCGGGGTCACATTCCCACAACTTAGTGGGGCCCCTGTTCCGCCCTCCGACGCGCTAATCCGCCTGTTTGCGCAGAAACGCCGGAATATCGAGCATCTCCACGCCGGATTGCCGCATCGCTTCGATGGTTGCGTCGCGATTGCGCTTGGAGCGCATCACCGCCGGCATTTCCAGCGCGCCGTAGTCCACTTCCATCGACTGATTGTCCGTGCCGGTCTTGCTGGTGACCACGGTGAGCGGCTTGGCCTGCTGGCGTATGGCGCCTTTGCCCAGCCCCGTTGCGACGATCGTGACGCGCACTTCGTCTTCGAGGCCGTCCTCGTACACTGCGCCGATGATCGGGCTCACCGTGTCGGACGCGCAGGACTTGACCACTTCCATGATGTCGTAGATCTCCTGCAACTGCAGCGTCGCCCTGCTCGCCGAAATATTGACCAGCACGCCGCGCGCATCGGCAATATGGATGTCCTCCAGCAGCGGGCAGGCGACGGCCTGTTCCGCGGCGAGCCGCGCGCGATCGGGGCCCGAGGCCTTGGCCGAGCCCATCATGGCCATGCCCATTTCCGCCATCACGGTACGGACGTCGGCGAAATCGACGTTGATCATGCCGGGGCAACTGATGATCTCGGCGATTCCCGCGACCGCGCCGTGCAGCACGTCGTTCGCCGCCCGGAACGCCTGATCCAGCGTCACCTGGTTACCCAGCACCTCGATCAGCTTTTCGTTGGGCACGATGATCAGCGAGTCGACGTGCTGCGCCAGTGCTTCGATGCCTTCCTGCGCGACGCGCTGGCGCTTGCCCTCGAACGCGAACGGTTTGGTGACGACCGCCACCGTAAGTACATTCAGGTCCTTGGCGATCTCGGCCACCACCGGCGCCGCGCCGGTGCCCGTGCCCCCGCCCATCCCCGCGGTGACGAACAGCATGTCCGCGCCCGCGATCGCCTCGGCAATGCGATCGCGGTCCTCGACCGCGGCCTGCCGGCCGATCTCGGGATTCGCTCCCGCGCCGAGGCCCTTGGTAACGCCCACGCCGAGCTGCAGCTGGATCGTCGATTGATTGCGCTTCAATGCCTGCACGTCGGTGTTGGCGGTGATGAATTCCACGCCGCGCACTCCCTGGGCGATCATGTGGTCCACCGCGTTGCCGCCGCAGCCGCCCACGCCTACGACCTTGATGACCGCTTCCTGCGATTGTGCATCCACGATTTCGAACATGTAACTCTCCTTTCGTCTGATCAACGATCACTGAAACCCGTTAAAAATTCCCGGTGAACCATGACTTCATCCGGTCCAGCGCGTGCTGGACCGAGCCCACCTGCATGCGTGCGAGTTCCTTCTGGCGCTGCTGCTGAACTCCGGCGAGCAGCAGTCCCATCCCGGTCGAGAAACGCGGCTGGCGGGCGTACTCTTCGAGCGCCCCGCTGTAGTGGGCGTGCCCGACGCGCACGGGCATGTGGAAGATCTCCTCCCCCAGCTCGACCATTCCCGGCATCACGCTCGACCCCCCGGTCAGCACCACGCCCGAGGAAAGCAGCTCTTCGTATCCGCTCCTGCGCAGCTCCGCCTGCACGAGCGAGTAAAGCTCCTCGACGCGCGGCTCGATCACCTCGGCCAGCGTCTTGCGCGAGAGCTGGCGCGATCCACGGTCGCCCAGGCCGGGCACCTCCACGGTTTCCTGGGGATCGGCGAGCTGGGACAGCGCGCAACCGCTGCGCTCCTTGATTTCCTCGGCATCCTTCGTGGGCGTTCGCAGCGCCATCGCGATATCGTTGGTGATCTGGTCGCCCGCGATCGGGATCACC
>CAZQJF010000337.1:0-1381 GCA_964593735.1 uncultured Streptomycetaceae bacterium
GCAGGCGCGCGCCCGACGTGCGGCATGATCTCCTTGGCGAAGATTTCGAGCGTCTTGCGCGCGGGTGTGGCGTTGGACAGGAGCACGTACTCGACGCCCCGCGCCGCGAGCTGACGCAACTTCTCGATGATTTCTTCCGGCGTGCCGATCAGCCCGGCGTCGTCCGCCGCGATCATGTCGTCGTAGCTGGAGGGGCCGTCGCCGCCGGGCCGGCGCGCCAGGTCGCCAATGTTCTTCACGACATCGCGCCGACGCTCGAGCGCTTTTTTCCGCTCTTCCTCGGTGGTGATGATATGCAGCCCGCGGGTCACACCGACCCGCCCCGCGTCCCGTGGCCGGCCTTTGGCGGCCAGGCCATCGAGATAGATACGAACGCGCTCGGCGACCTGATCCAGGGTCGCCAGCTGGTCGAGCAGCAGATTGTAGTTGCAGCCTGCCACATAACCGATTCCGCCCGGGGTTCCCGCGGCCATCCATATGGGCGGATGCGGCTGCTGCAGCGGCGCCGGTTCGACCACGATGTCCTTGTACTGCCAGCGCTTGCCGTGATGGGAAAACCGCCCCGGAGTGGTCCACGCCTTGAGCACCACCTCCAGGCATTCGTTGTGGCGCTCCTGGGCTTCCTCCATCGGTATGCAGAACTGCTCGAACTCGACCTTGCGATAGCCGCGGCCTATGCCGAAGTCCACGCGCCCGCCGGACAGCACGTCCAGCGTTGCAACCTGCTCGGCCAGCAGCACCGGGTTATGCCAGGGCAGCACCACGACGGCGGTGCCCAGGCGCATCCGCGTGGTGCACGCGGCGAGATAGGAGAGCAGATTCAGCGAGGCCGAGAGCTGCCCGCCACCGGTGAAATGATGCTCGACCAGGAATATGCTTTCGAACCCGAGTTGCTCGGCGTCCTTCACATAGGAAATAAAATCCTTGTAGTTGTAGCTGTCTCCCAGGGGGTTCACGGGCCCAAGCCTGGCACCGCCGAACAATCCGAATTTCATCCGTAGCTCCAGTCAGAACACGTGGTTTCGCCGGTGGATTCTACAACTGGAGACAGCAGGCTGCGGGTTTATGGGAAAATGTGGGACAACCGCGCCGTACTGCACCGCGGCCGGCCCTGGCCCGATGACAAGCCGCGTTACGTCGCCCGCACGACAATCACGGCCACCGATGCCGACGGTCTGGCGCAGATGTGGCCGGAATGAAGTTCCAGGTTCAAGGTTCAAGGTTCAAGGTTCAACGTTCAACGTTCAACGTTGGACATGCAACTTTGAACTGGGAACCTGGAACTTTGAACGGGCCTTTTGCTTGACCTTGCGGCGGCCAACCCAGAACCCGGCAATTCCCAGCCCGAGCAATGCGAGAGTGGTCGGCTCGGGCACGGCCG
>CAZQJF010000337.1:1481-4405 GCA_964593735.1 uncultured Streptomycetaceae bacterium
CCGGGACCGTAGTCCGCCACCGCGTTGTGGATGGTCCCGATGTCCTCCCACATGAGCACGTCTCCCGCCTGCCAGTGCGAAACGTAGCGGTACCGGGGCTGCAACTGGTGCTCGAACAGGAATTCGAGCGTCTCGCTGCTTTCCTTGTCGGGCAACTCGTTGATGCGCACCGAATAGCCGGGGTTGGCATAGAGCACCTTGCGGCCGGTCAGCGGATGGGTCAGGAAGACCGGTTGAGACACCGGAGGCTTCTTCTTCCGCTGCGCCTCGCTGAGCGGCGGGCGCCGGCTCCCCTTCTCGCGCCGCATCATCTCCCAGAACTTCTCGAAGTCGTGCAGCACCGTCATGCCTTCCAGCCGCTGCTTGAGATCGGCGGGGAGGTCTTCGTAGGCGGCGTGCATGTTGCTGAACTCGGTTGCCCCGAGCGGCCTGCCATCGCGCTGCGGAATCCTGATGCCATAGAGCACGTTGGCGAACGCGATCGTCCTGCTGTACGACATGTCCGTGTGCCAGCCCTGGCCCGCGTCCGCCATGCCGATCGGCTTGCCGTTCTCCACGATGTTGGAAAGTATCATTACCTCGGGAACGCCCGGTTCCTGGTAGGTGTTGGCGACGTTGATTTCCAGGTCCCCGAAGCGCGCGCTGAAGTTCCTGAGGTCGGCGGCGGAAAGCTGCTGCCGCGGAAAACGGATGACGCCGTGCTCGCCCAGCGCATGCAGAACCGTATCGAACTCCACACTGGACAGCGGCTGTGCGAGGTCGAGCCCCTCCATCGTCGCGCCGAGTGTCTGTCCGCTGGGTTTCACTTTCAGCATCGCTCTCTCCTAGAACAACCAAACCCAATCAGCCACGGAAACACACGGAAATCACGGAAAAGGTCAGAGGTAAAACCGCAGATTCCCGCTCCAGGCCGATTGAAATTCGTCGTAAAACCGCCTTCTGGCCGCTTGCCATCAAGAGTTGATTCTGCTGTTGAATTCCGTGTTCTTCCGTGTGATTCCGTGGCCAATAGGTATTTCGGGGTAATCCTTCATCCTTCATCCCTTAGTCCGCGCGCATGCCGCGTTCCTTGATGACCCTGCCCCACTTGGTCGCTTCGCTCTTCAGATGCGCCGCAAGCTCCTCGGGAGAGCTGGCGACTACGTCCAGGCCGCGCTCCGTGAAGCGCCGCATCTGGTCCGCAGCGCGCATGCTCTTCACGATCCTGTCGTTCAGCAGGGTTACGATAGGCCGAGGCGTAGCCTTCGGCGCGACGATGGCGTGCCACGAGACGAATTCGTAGCCCGGCACTCCGGATTCCGCGAGCGTAGGAACATCCGGCAGCGCGACGGAACGCTTGAGGCTGCTCACCCCGATCGCGCGGAGCCTGCCGGCTTTCACAAACACGGACGTCTCGGCGATATTCGTGAAGCAGATCGGCACCTCGCCACTCATCGTTGCGATCAGCGCGGGACCGCCGCCTTTGAAATGCACCGCGACGAGATTCACCTTCCCCAGGTAGTTGAACAACTCGCCGGCGATATGCGGATTGGTGCCGGGTCCGGCAGATGCGTAGTTGAGCTGCCCGGGACGGGCCTTCGCGAGCTGGATCAGTTCGCGGATCGAGCGGACGGGGAGTGAAGGATGCACGGTCGCCACCGACTGCGACGACGATAGCAGGGAGATCGGCGCAAAATCGTTCAACGCGTCGTACGGGACGCGGGGGAACAGGAACACGTTGGTAATCAGCGGCAACGTGTTCACCAACAGCGTGTAGCCGTCGGGTGCGGCGCGCGCCGCCAGCTCCGTCCCGATGGTGCCCGAGGCCCCGCTGCGGTTGTCGACGACGACCTGCTGTCCCAGGCTCTCGGAGAGCCTGGTGGCCAGCAGGCGCGCGACGAGGTCGACGCTGCCGCCCGGCGGGAACGGCGAGATTATCCGCACCGGTTTGGCCGGATACCCGTCGGTCTGCGCTACTGCGGGTCCCGCGGAAACAGCCGATGCAACAAGTACCGCGATCAACCACTCACGCCTTATCATTCACACCTCACGCCTTTATCAGTCACGCCGCGGCCTCCGTTCTAAGTCCGCAAGGTTCATCACCATTCATGCATCCTCCAGGCGGCATCCTCTCGTGGGCCCGCATCGCGGCAGACTTCCGGATACCCGACGCTTATGATAGTGGAAATCGGGAGACCGCATGGATTTCGAGCTCAAACTGTACAAAGACGAGCTTGCGCCGCAGGCGGTAGTTCAGATGCCGTTGCACTCCGCTCCGGTGCGAGCGATCTACGTTGTTTCCGGCGGTCTGCGGCTGGGTTCCGGCGGCGTGAACGCCACGCTCGGCGCCAACAGCGCCTGGCACAACCGCGGCGCCGTGCGCGTCGCCTCGGGCAATCTCGGCGCGGTGGCGCTGCGCTGGGAGCTCGCGCCGGGCGGCACACCGGCCGCGACGCTCGCTTGCGATCATGCGGCCAGCGTGCTTTTGCTTTCCACCCCGATGGCACTGGATGCCGGGGAGCGTTGGCTGCTGCGCTGCGACCGCGTGGATTTCCCGCCCGGCGGCGAGGCGCTGCGGCACACGCACCGCGGCGGCGGCATCCGCTGCCTGCTCTCCGGTTCGATCGAGATCGATACCCGGGGAGCACGGCACGGCTACCGTCCGTTCGAAGCCTGGTTCGAGGCGGGCCCGGATCCGGTGTATGCGGCCGTGCCGGCGAACGAACCGGCCGCGTTCGCCCGCGTCATGATCCTGCCGCGTGCGCTCCTTGGAAAATCGTCTATCACTTACGTCAACCCGGAAGACCTCGCGAAACCGAAAAACCAGCGCTACCAGGTGTTCATCGATGCGCCGATTGAACTGCCATTCCTTACCAGTGCCGCGGCGGTGTCTTGTTGATGGTGATACGCTTCTGATCGACGGTGACGTAGCCGCCGGTCGAGAG
>CAZQJF010000338.1:0-4388 GCA_964593735.1 uncultured Streptomycetaceae bacterium
TACGACGGAACGCCCAGCCTGGACAGCGCCAAGATCACGGCGCACGCGGGAGCGATCCAGACCGGGGCCGTCGGCGGGAGTTTTGGCGCGGCGAACGTCGCAGATGGCACGGCGACCGGGGCGTCGTTTACCTACAGCGAGGTCGGCAATTTCACCATCGGCGTAAACGGCGTGCTCGACAACTCGTTCACGAATGCGAGCACCGATCAGGGCAACGGTGATTGCACCGCGGACTTTTCCAATACCCTGGTCGGCGGCCGCTACGGATGCTGGTTCGGCAACAACGCGGTTTCGTCGGCCATCGGCCGGTTCACCCCGGACCACTTCGATGTCGCGCCCAACGTCCCGGTCTTCACGCCGGCGTGCACCGGATTCACCTACGTGGGGCAGGCTTTCAACTACTCGACGGCCCCCGTGATCACCGTCACCGCCAAAAATTCCGCGGCCCTGGGCAACACCATTACCAGGAACTACACGGGCGCCTGGATGAAGATCGTGAACCCGCTCACCTATCCCGTTGGTACCATTCGCGGCTACCGCGCGTTCTCAGGGACACTCGATGTTCCGGTAACGGACCCGGCAATCGCGGCGGGCGGCGCAGGCTCGGAAGGCACCGTCGCGCTCACCTTCAGTGCCGGAACGGGTCTGTCTTTCCAGCGCATCGCACCGGCGGCGTTCGACGCAGACATCAGCCTCGCGGTCAACGTGATCGACGCGGACGGCGTGGCGTACGGGCTGAATCCCGCGAAGTTTGGCAACGAGATCGCCGGCGGCGGCATGACGTTCAGCGATCTGGTGCCGGCGACAACCAACGACAAGAGCGTCCGCTTCGGACGGTTGCGAGTGGGCAACGCGAACGGCTCGCCGCTCGTTCCGCTGCCGCTGCAGGTGGAGGCGCAGTACTGGAATGGCAGCGCCTTCATCACGAACACGGATGACAGTTGCACCGTGATTGCCGCGACCGACGTGGTGATGTCGGGCTACACCGGCAATCTCAGCGACAGCACACCCGCTTGCGAAACCGCGGTGAGCAATGGCGGCGTGCTCAACAGCGGACGCAGGACGCTCCTGCTCGCAGCGCCCGGCGCAGCCAATAACGGCAGTGTCGCCCTGAGGGTTAATCTCAACGCCCCGCCGCCCCTCGGCAATACGTGCACCGCGGTCGGTGCTGCACCCAGTGCGGCGACAACAGCCAATAGCTTGTATCTACAAGGGAATTGGACAGGCGGCGCATACGACCAGAACCCCACCTCACGGGCTACCTTCGGTGTCTATAAAGGCGCTGAAGAAGTCATCTTCTTCCGGGAAAACTTCTGATTGGTTAGGCAGTTACGCAACACCCCTTGGGGTCAGCTCCAGTAAAGTGCTCCAAGATGTTGACATTATTGATATTTATGCTAGTTTTGAGGCATCGGGTGGAAATGGGCCTTCCAAATGAGGCTGTTCGGCACCGGCAGGCGAGGCTTCAGGCTGTTCAGTTCCGGCAAGAGGCCGGGATGGCTCTGCATTAACGTCCACGCCGACCGTGTGGACGTATCGCACGTCATGGCGCGGGGCCGGGCGCGGCCGGAGGTGCTGATCTGCGATTCCTACCGCAAGGAAGGCGATGACCGCGCGACCCTGACGCGCCTGCGCCGGGAGCTGCAACTTCACCGCTATCGATGCACGACGGTCCTGCACACCGGCGCTTACCAGATGCTGCAGGTTGAAGCCCCCAATGTACCGGCGGAGGAAGCGAAGATCGCCGTGCGCTGGGGGATCAAGGACATGATCGATTTCCCGCTCGAAGCCGCCACGGTAGACGGGGTGTTCATACCCGCGGAAGGCGCGGCGGCGCGTAACCCGCAGATGTTCGCCGTCGCCGCGCGCAACGACCTGATTGCCGCGACGTTCAAGCCGTTCGGCGAGACGGGCATTCCGCTCGAGGTGATCGACGTAGCCGAGTTCGCCCAGCGCAACATCGCGCACCTCCTCGAAGAGGAAGGCCGCGGCCTTGCGCTGCTGGCGTTCGACGAGCACGGGGGCCTGCTCACCATCACCAGCGGCGGAGAGCTCTACCAGTACCGCCGCATCGAGATTCCGGCCGCGAATTTCGGCAACGCCGGCCCGGAGCAGCGTCCCGGCCTCTACGATCGCGTGGTGCTCGAGCTGCAACGCTCGCTCGACAATTTCGACCGGCAGTTCAACCACATCGCAGTCGCGAAGCTAGTGGTCACTCCGGTCCTCGGCGCGGATGACATGCGGGAATATCTCGCGGCAAACCTCGACCTGCCGGTCGTGTCGCTGGAGCTGTCCGAACTGATGGATTTTCCCCATATCCCGGAATTGCGCGAGCCGGCGCGCCAGGCCCAGTGCCTGCGCATGATCGGCGCTGCGATGCGAGAGGAGGGCGCGGCATGAGCGGCGGAGCAGGGGCCCCGTCTATCCGGGGATGCGACCCGCGAAGGGCGCTGGGCCGCCGACAGGGAGATCTTGTGATCGGCATGACGAGCAAAGAGGCGGCGGCATGATGTCGAGTTCAAGGTTCAAAGTTCAAGGTTCAATGTTAGCGCTCATGAGCTTTGGTCTGCTCCGTGAAACCTTGAACCTGGAACTCGGAACCCGAAAGCCCGCATGAGCCAGAACATCAACCTGTTCAACCCGGCGTTCCGGAAGGAAGAGCGGGTCGTCTCGCTCAGAGCCACCGCGAGTGGCCTCGCGGTGACGCTCATCACGCTCGTCGCGGTACACGCGTATTTGAACGAACAGGTGCGCGGACTCGCCCAGGAATCGATTTCGGCGGAGGGTCTGCTCAAGGCGGAGCGCGGCTATTCGGACAGACTCAAGGGCGACAGCGTGACCCGGAAGCAGGACGCCCGGCTGGATGCCGAAATCGCGCGGCTGGAAAAGGAGCTCAAGCAGGCCCGCGAGTCCATGGATGCCCTGAAGGGCGGCGTGATCGGGACCCAGGAAGGGTTCGCCGAATACCTGCGCGCCTTTTCGCGACAGTCGCTGAACGGTTTGTGGCTCACCGGCTTGACCATCGGCGGCGCCGGTGAGATCGAAATCCGGGGCAGGGTGCTTACGCCCGAACTCGTGCCGACCTACGTTCAGCGGCTCAACAAGGAAAAGGTGCTGGCCGGCCGCAGCTTTGCCAGACTGGAGATGGCCCAGCCCAGGGCCGAGCCGGCGAAAGCCGGAGACCAGGACCCGGGCAAGGCCCAGGGTAAGGACCAGGGCAAGGACGCGACGAAAGCCGCTCGCGGCCCGCGGTTCCTCGAGTTCAGCCTCGCCACGACCGAGGCATCCAGAGCGGAGAAAACCCGTTGAAAGAACGCTGGCGGCAGCTTGCTGCACGGTTCGACGCACGGCCGGTGCGCGAGCGCGTGCTGCTGTTCATCGGTGTCATCGTGTGCACGATTCTCCTGTACCAGACGCTGGCGCTCGATCCACTTCTCCTGCGCCAGAAACGCGTGACCGGCCAGCTCGGAGAAACACGCCAGAGCATCAAGACCGCCGAGATTCAGGTCAGGAAGCTGGAGACGCTCACCGACCCCGATGCCGTCAAGCGCTCGTATGCGGACGCGCTGCGCAAGCAGCTCGCGGAAATCGACCGGAACATGCAAGGCGTGCAGAAAGGCCTGGTGCCCCCGGAGCGCATGGCGAAGCTGCTGGAGCAGATGCTCGATCGCAACCGCGGCGTGCAGCTCGTTTCATTGCGCACGCTGCCCGTTCAGCGCTTCGAGCACCCCGCCGCCGGGCCTGCCGCCAGGCCCCCGGAAAAGGGGGCGAAGCCGGCGCTGAAGGAACCCGAGCGCAGTATTTACCAGCACAGCTTCGAGATCGCGCTGCAGGGCTCGTACGCCGATCTCCACGATTACCTGGCGCGCCTGGAGCGGCTGCCGACGCAGATGTTCTGGGGCCGCATCAGTCTCGACACCGAGAACTACCCGAGGCTCAAGGTGACGCTCACCGTGCATACGCTGAGCCTGAACCGGGCGTGGCTGATTGTATGAAACAGTTTCGAGTTCCGGGTTTCGGGTTTCGAGTTGTCGGGTCAACTGCGGGAATGAATGACTCGAAACTCGAAACTCGAAACTCCAAACTCCAAACTCGAAACTCGAAACTAAGCGCGCCCGCGATGACTCTGTTAACGGCGCTGCTGATTGCTCCTGCGAGCGCGCTGTCGCAGGCAATGACCGACCCGACCCGCCCCCCCGCGGGAATCGCCCAGGGCGATCCCGAAGGCCCCGCCGACGGCAGCGCCCTGGTGCTCCAGTCGGTGCTGATCTCGTCCTCCGGCAGGGCCGCGATCATCAACGGCCAGATGGTGAAGCTCGGGCAGAAGTACGGCGATGCGGTGCTCGTCCGGGTGGCGGAAAGTGAAGTGGTCCTGAAGAGCGCGGGCA
>CAZQJF010000339.1:0-2125 GCA_964593735.1 uncultured Streptomycetaceae bacterium
CTGCAGCGTTACGCTCGCGCGGAGCAAAAGCCGAATTGAGCCGCAGATAAACGCAGATGAACGCGGATACAATCAAATTCAAGAGCTGAAGGATTCTCGTGACTGTTGATTTGAACACTGGACCCTGGATGAACGCGCTCGGCCAGCCGATCGGACCGGCGGTGCCGGACTGGAAAGCGCCACCCCTGCCGCCCCGCGAGGCGATGGAGGGACGATATTGTCGCGTCGAGCCGCTCGTTGCCGCGCGGCACGCCGCTGACCTGCACGCGGCCAATTCGCTCGACCGGGAAAACCGCAACTGGACCTACCTTTCTGCGGGGCCATTCGACAACGCGACCGCCTACCGGGCGTGGGTGGAAAAAGTCGCCGCCGGCACCGATCCGATGTTTCATGCGATCGTCGATGCCGCGACGCGCAAGGCGGTCGGCGTCGCCGCGTACATGCGCATGGACCCTCCGCACGGCGTAGTCGAGATCGGGAGCATCAACTACTCGCCGCTCCTGCAACGGAAGCCGGCGGCGACGGAGGCGATGTATCTCATGATGCGGCGGGCATTCGAGCTCGGATACCGGCGCTACGAATGGAAATGCGACACCTTCAACGCGCCTTCGCGTGCCGCGGCGCAGCGCTATGGCTTTTCCTACGAGGGCATCTTCCGCCAGGCCATGGTCTACAAGGGCCGCAGCCGCGATTCGGCGTGGTTCTCCATCCTCGACCAGGAATGGCCGGCGCTGCGCGACGCGTTCGAGCGCTGGCTGGCGCCGGGGAATTTCGACAAGGACGGCGGCCAGCGCGTGAGCCTGTCCAGCCTGACCGGGCCGCTGCTCAAGAGCTGTTAAATCCGGACGCCCCGCGCCGGTTTAACTCCGCGCGTTGGAACGGACGAGGCGCTCGCCGCTCAACGCGCGGGAACTGGACTTGACAACTTCGGAGAACAGATGAAAGCCAAGACTGCAGTGTGCACTCGTAGTGCTACTGGCGAGCGGCAGCGGCACGCAGGCGGCGCAGCGGGCGGCGCCGGCGGCAGATCCGAACTATCCGACCAGGCCGATCCGGCTGATCGTGCCGCAGGCCGCCGGTGGCAGCAACGACATCATGGCCCGCTCCGTCGGACACTACCTCTCCGGACGCTTCGGCAAGCAGGTGGTGGTGGACAACCGAGCGGGCGCGGACGCCATGATAGGCACCGAGATGGGTGATGACGGACAAAAAATCGAACCGCCAAGCCTGTCCTGAGCCCGTCAAAGGGGCGCCAAGCCCGCCGAGAAAATCAGGGCAATTGAACCCCGGAGGCGCGGAGGAAGCAGAGAAAGGCGGAAATAGCAATCGAACCGCCGAGCCGCCAAGAGCATCAAGAAAATGAAAGCGCCGATCAACGCCGATAAGGATTGTGGTCCGGTTGTCCTCAAAAAGGCCACCGTTGTACGCTGGTAACCCCAGCGCGGAATCGCCCTTTGCTATCGCCGAGAACAGTCCGTTCAACTCATCCCAGATTCGCGTTGAGGCGGTGGAGAAACCACGGCGATATCGGCGGTCCTCACGCTTCTCTTTGAGCGCTCCGCTTTTTGCAGCAGCGTCCGGGAAAAGCAGCATGTCCGGGACGTCTTCACGACGCGCCCCGGAAGCGACCTGTTGGGGAAGCACGTCGGTCCACCCTAGGTCTTCAAGCAGAGTTCTGCTTGGTTAGTGGCCTACTAACAGCGTTCACCGGCGGCTAAAGTTCCTGCTTTTCGTCACTCGTCACCAACCGTCGAGCTTGTACTATGCTATGCGCGCTCCAACGAGATCTTCACCCGTTTGCCCAACGCTCCCGCTGCCTTTACGAGCGTCGCAAGAGTCGTGGACGGGTTTTCGGGGTTGAGCAGCCGATCGAGTTGCGCGCGGGTCGTCCCCATCCGTTTGGCCATCGCCGTCTTGGTCAGCCGTGCTTTCTTCATGTCCAGCTCCAACTGGAAAGCGAGAACCCGCTTTACCGCCACGGCCTGAGTTTCGTCGAATACCCCCTCCTCGCGCAGGTATTCGTCGAAATCCGACCCAACGTGAACGTTACGTTTCATGATGCGCTCCTTAGTTTCCTCAAACGCTGACGGGCCAGCTCCAAATCTGATTTGGGAGTCTTGCGATC
>CAZQJF010000339.1:2225-4377 GCA_964593735.1 uncultured Streptomycetaceae bacterium
GAGGGCCGCGTCTCCGTATCGAACCCGAGGACGCATTCCTGCCGGATATCCGCGAGTGCGTGCTCCGCGTCCTGCAGCGTACTCACCAGGCGCACGTCTCCCTCGTAACGGCGGATCGGCAGGTTCGCCATCTGCTCTCTGGAAATCGCGCGCGCGATGCCGTCTTGCATCTGCTATTCCTGCCTCATCTGAGGGATCCATGTTACACGCTGGCCCGCGGACCCTCTTCTTGCACTGCAGCACCCGCCCCGCCACATGGATCTGCGCCGTGTTCAACGCGGAAACCTTGACGGTGACTGGCCGTTGCTATACGGTCATCAGGCAATCTCGGCGTGCAGTCGATTAGCCCCGCACCGGCATTCCAAATCATAATTATTACGATGGAGGAGTTTATGGGCCGTAATCTACCGCAATGCTTCGGCGTGAAGGCCGCTGCTGCGTTTTTCGCGGCTGCCCTTTCCTTTGGTCTGGGAACTCCCCAACCCGCTTACGCCCAGGGCAAGCCGCAGAAAGTCGTGCTGCGCTTCGCCGCCGACTTTCCGCCGCCGCCGCATCCGGCGGGCCTCGCGATGCGGTACTTCGCCGATCGCCTGCCGCAGGTCATTCCCGGCAGCGAGGCGCGCCTCTACTTCGCCGGCGCACTCTACACCGTTCCGGAGGCGTTCGAAGCGATGCGCCAGGGGAACCTGGAGATGACCTGGATGCAGGTCGGCAAGGCGGCGCCGGTCGATCCGTGGATGATGTCCCTGGTCGGGCCGGGCATCCTCACGACGGTTGGCGCCGTGGACAATCTGGAAAAAACGAAGACCTACCAGGAGCTGATCGACCGCCTGCAGAAGAAACAGCTAATCACGGTGTTCGGCGTTGGGCATATGAGCTTTGGCATGGGCGTCGGCGGCAAGAAGCGCTACGCCAAGCCGGAAGACTTCACCGGCAAGAAGGTGCGCAGCATGGGGCCGGTCGAAAACGCCGTGCTCTCGGCCTGGAAGGCGAACCCGGTCGTGATGGGGTTCGGCGAAGTGCCGAACGCCATGGAGTCCGGCGTGATCGACGGCCTGATGACGAGCCTCGGTGGCTGGAACAGCATGCGCGAGCAGGCGCCGTACTACACGATGGGCGGCGCAGGGACCTTCGTCGGCGACTACTACATGATCAGCGGGAGCCGCCGCTGGTGGGACCGCCTGAGCCCCGCGACCCGGACCGCTCTGGCGGGTCTGATCAAGGAGACGATACAGGTGCAGAAAGAGTACAACTGGTGCTTCGACAAGATCGCCTACGAAAAGTACGGGACCAAGGATCCGTCCAAGCCGGGCATCTACTGGATGAATCCGAAGGAAGTCTCTGCCATGGTGAGCGCCATGGGTGATGCGACGACCCAGTATGTGAAAAGCAAGACGCCTCAGGAAGCGTGGCCGCGGATCGACGCATTCGTGAAGGAAGGCCGCGCGCTTTCACAGCAGAATGCGGCTGGTTCCTCCTGGATCGAGAAGGTGGACTGCTCGAAGCACGCAGCAAAGATCGTAATCAAGTAGCGCGCCGGAGCGCGTGGAAAAAGCTTACGCCGTCTGGCGGGCGTTCCAGGACCGGGTCCTGGGACGCGTCGCCGCGCTCCTGCTGCTCGGGTGCACGCTACTCGCCCTGGTCGAGATCTTCCGCCGCTATATACTGGGCTTTTCCTTCGAGTGGCAGCAGGACGCCGTCACCTTCTTCATCCTGAGCGGCGTTTACCTTTACTTCAGCATCTCGCAGCGTCACGACGAGCATCTCAACGTCGCGGTGCTGCCCGAAGTGCTGGCGGCGATCGGGCCGCGCGCGCGTCGCGCGGCCGAGTTCGTCAAGATCGTCGCCCGGGTCGTCAGCTTCCTGTTCCTCATCGCCGTGGTGTGGTGGGGCATCCCGGAAGTCCTCGACAGCCAGAAGTACGAAACCCGCACCGAGAGCCTGGCGTTCCCGATGTGGCCGTTCCTGGCGGTGCTGCTTGCCGGGTTCGCGTTCATGGTCGTCACGTTGTTCTTTCAGATCTATCGCGGGATCCAGAAGCTGCGCGGGCGCAACGTTCTCGAGGAACCGGCGGAAGAAAAGGAGGCAGCGCTGCACTGAGGCGCTGCTCACTGGCACTTTAGGGGGAGCGAATGTACATCACAGGGATCGT
>CAZQJF010000340.1:0-4375 GCA_964593735.1 uncultured Streptomycetaceae bacterium
CGGGCACCCCGGCGGCACGCGGCGCGGCCCGCTCCGCTCTTGCGCCTGCTCTCGTGGCGATGGCGGCCATGGGAGTCGCCAACTTTCTCTACAAGGTCGGGGCGGCGACGGGAGGCAGCCCGGCGACCTTCATTGCCGGCCAGGCGCTCCTGTTCACGCCTCTCGCGACGGCGTTCGCCTGGAAAGTGGATGGCGGGTTCCGCCCGCCACGCTACGGCTGGCGCTACGCCGCGGCGGCGGCGGCGCTCTTTCTGGTCGCGCTCGTCATGCTGTTCGAAAGCCTGGGACATGGTGAGGCGAGCGTGCTCGTGCCGATCACGCAGATGGGCTTCGTCGTCACCGCGGCGGCGGGTGTGCTCTTTCTGAAGGAGCCGTTCACGCTGCGCAAGGCGGCGGGACTCTCCTTCGCCGTCGCCGCGCTGGTGTGCCTGGCCAGAAGTTGAGCAGCCGCTAGTCAGTGACCCGTCGCCCGCGAAGACGCGTCCAGCACGATGCCGATACCGCGCACGATGTCGTCGAGCGCCATGGACGCAGCACCGCCAGCGGCTTGCTGCGGCAGTCCGGGCACGTGCAGGAACCCGCCGATGAACGCAACGCGACGCGTTGCCGCGAGGTGCATGAGGTTGTAGAACACGTGGTTGCAGACAAAGGTGCCGGCGCTCATCGAGAGTTGGGCTGGCAGTTCCCCGGCGCGCAGCGCCGCGACGGCGGCCCGTACCGGCAAAGTGGCGAGATAGGCTGCCGGCCCCCCCGGTACGATGGGCGCGTCTACGGGGCGTGCCCCGTCGTTATCCGCGTGCTCCGTATCCTGTACGTTCACGGCAATTCGTTCCACGCACAGCGCGGCGCGGTCGCGCGCCTGCCCCACGCACAGCACGATACTGGGCTGCGCGCGCGCGATCGCGTTCCCGAGGGCGGGGTGCGAGCGCGCGTACGAAGTCGGCAGTTCCAGGGTGACGATTTCCAGCTCGCCGATCCGCGGCGGCAGGCGCCGCACCGCTTCGAACGAAGCGTTGACGCTCTCGCCTCCGAATGCATCAAAGCAGGTTACCAGGGCCTTCATGAAGGATGAAGGATGAAGGATGAAGGATGAAGGATGAAGGATGTATGTTGTAAGCCAGTCACGCCGTATCAGTCACGCCACATCCGTCACTGGCTTCCGGCACGTAGCGACTTGTCCAGCCCCCGCAGCAGCGGCACGATGAAATCGATGGTAGGCACAGGCACCCCGGCTTCGCGCGCGAAGGCCTGGATCTGGCCCAGCAGCGCCTCGACTTCCATCGGCCGCCCGGCGTCCACATCCTGCAACATCGACGAGCGGAAGCGCTGCGAGTGGTCCGAGCGCCTCGCAACCTTCTCGACGTCGATCTCGGCGCGCAGGTCCCAGCCCAGCTTCGCCGCGACCTCCAGTGTCTCGCGCATGAGGCCGGCGTAGATGTCCTGAAGCCCCGGAATGAGGCCGAAATCGGCGCCGCTCAGGCGCGTCAGGGCCGCCACCGTGTTGCCCGCTGCATTGCCGGAAGTCTTGCGCCAGACTTCGCGGCGCAGGTCGGCGGGGACCTCGGCGACGAGCCCGCCCGCGTTGAACAGATCGATGACCGATTTCAGCCGCGCGCTGGTCGAACCGTCCGGCTCGCCGATCACCCAGCGATTGCCCGAGAAGTGATAGATGACGCCCGGCTCCTGGACTTCAACGGGGCCATAGACGACGCAGCCCAGCGTCTTTTCCCGCAGTTTCGTCCAGAGCGCTCCGTCAGGGTCGAGCAGCGGCAGCGGACCGGGGGTTCCGGGCAGTCCGTGGCGCCACCACCACGGGATGCCGTTCAGGACGAATACCACGCAGCCCTGGGTAGCGAGCAGCCGCGCGAGGGACTCGGCGGCGCCGGGCAGGGAATGGGCCTTGAGCGTAGCCAGGACGAGATCCTGCGGTGGCAGCGTGGCCGGGTCGTCCGTCGCCGCAACGGGCCTGCCCGAGATTTCCTTGCCACCGGATTTCAAGACCAGTCCGCGGCGGCGTATCGCCTCCAGTTGGGCGCCGCGCGCCACTACCGAGACCTCCACGGCCCCGCCGGCTATCAGCCGCGTTGCGACGTGGCCGCCTATGGCGCCCGTTCCGTAGATGCAGACTTTCAAGCGACTCTCCTGGATGTTGAGAAGGCGCGATGATGCCAGAAAGCGCGCGAATCAGGCAGTGCCGGTACCGGCATTCATCGCCCTTCGACCGGTACATCTCCCGGGCGTAACGCAGCGCCCACTTTTCCGCGGCGGTGAAGCGCGCATCGCTCTCGAACGCGCCTGACCCCGCGTCAATTGTCGCCCGCCCGGTCCCGTCCCACCGGCAATACAGCTACAATTTCCCGGGTATTCATCCGGAAGGGACGTATCGTGAGTGATGAGCAGACTCTGCGCCACGACGTAGCACTGGCCAACCGCATTATCGAGCGTTTCGGGCTGGCCACCGCCTACGGGCACGTGAGCGCGCGTATCCCGGGGACGAATACGTTCTATATTCCCACCCGCCGCAGCCCGGGGCTCGCCGATGAAAACCGGTTGCTCACGATAGACACCGACGGCAGCATCCTCGCCGGCGAGGGCACGCCGAACAGCGAGTTCTGGATACACGCGCGTATCTACGCCGCGCGCTCCGAAGTGAACGGCATCGCCCACGCGCATCCGCTCGCGTGCATTTCGCTCACGCAGATAGGCGAGCCGCACCGCGTCGTTCACAACCAGGGCGGCGCCTTCGTCGACGGCGTCCCGGAATACGAGCGCATCGGCCTCATCCGCTCGCGCGAGTTGGGCGACCAGGTCGCCCGCAGCCTGGGTAGCAGCATCGCGGTCATGATGCGCGGCCACGGCATCACCACGGCGCTGGCGGATGTCCGCGCGGCGACGGTGGCGGCGTGCTTTCTCGAGGAGAGCGCCGACTTGCAGATGCGGATGCTGACCGCGGCCGGCGGCGACGCGAAGCGGCTGCGCGTTTTTTCGCGCGAGGAAGCCGAGCTTACCCGCGATCAAACCGGTCCCGGCGTCGCCGCGGGAGGGCGGGCATGGGAGTACTACGCGGCAGCCGCCGGGCAGAAGCCGCTCGGCCGCTGATAGGGGCGCGCGAGGAGCCGGACCATGGCGGTGATCGTCGAGGAGGACCCGCGCAAGGGCCGCGCGACGTTTTTCTCCCGGTGGTTCTGGCTGCGTGCAATCCCCTTCTGCGCGCGGATGCAAGCCCGGTTACAGATGTTTACAACATTTTACACATCCCTACGGCGTAACCCGGCATCCTTGCGGTCTGAGTATCAGGGACATTGTCTCGTAAAGGAGTTTTCCATGAAGAAAACCTTGCTGGCTGCTGCCGTGGCGATCGTTTCGCTCGGCGGCTGTATCGCCGTTCCGGTTTCTGACGGCTATGGCTACGGCTACGCCCCGGGCTACTACGCGCCGCCCGCGGCCTCGTTCTCGTTTGGAATCCACGGTCGCGGTCATGGTTATGGTCGTGGTGGTTATGGTCGTGGTTATGGCCCGCGGTATCGCCACTGGCGCTAGATCGATCGCCAGGGGCGCCGGTAAACGAAACCGGGCGGCTGGCCGTTTAAGTCAACAGCCCCCGCCACAGGGGTGACTGAAACAACACAACGAGGAGACTCTAGTGAACAAATTTTTGGCAATTTCCATCGTAGCTATCGGTATTGCCGTCGCGGTGCCGGTGGCGCTCTCCCAGAGCGCGGGTGGCGTGACCGACGGCGTGCGCGGCCAGTCCGCCCAACGGCAGCCGGGACCGCGCTCCGCAAAAATGATGCCCAGCCAGCGGGTTGAGGCCCAACTCGCACGCATCAGGACGGCGCTCAACATAACCGCAGCCCAGCAGCGTCAATGGGACGCCTACGCCAACCTGCGCCGCCATCAGGCAGCCGCGATGGACAAGCGCTTTCAGGAGCGGCGCGCGCAGAAGTTGCAGCGTCCGGCGGATGCCGGGCGTGCGACGCTAGAAGAGCGGCGCGAGCGCCAACGCGAACGCCTGCTCGCGCGCGGCCAGCGGTTGGATGAACTATGGGTGGTCGAGAAACCCCTTTATGCGGCGCTGACCCCCGACCAGCAGCGCATCGCCGACGAGGTCCTCACGGGCCGTGGCGAACGCCGGCAAGGCGGCGGAAAGCATCGGGGACGGCCCGGTCGCGCATAGGCAGCGCCGGTTCGCTGTACGATCCCCCCGTCATCCGGCGCGCCCGGATGACGGGTTTTTTTTCGCTCGCGGCGGTCGCTACTTGCCGCTCAAGTCGTTGATCCGAAATGGCGGGGCGTAAGCGGTATGCGCGCGGCGCCTAACAGCTTGTTGAAATTCGCCGTTCGCGCTGAGCGTAGCACCGCAGGTTCGGAGTCG
>CAZQJF010000341.1:0-4365 GCA_964593735.1 uncultured Streptomycetaceae bacterium
GGGTTGGGCGCCTCTTACGGTTACGCCCTGGTGGCGTCGCGACTTCCCGGCGTGTCGTTCGGGCCCAGCTATCAGCTGCAGTTGAGCTACCAGTACAACGCCGCGAACGTGTTCGGGCTGGCGCTGGGCCGGGAGTTGGAAACCTTCACGCCGGGATTTGATGTTCCGGGCAACGGGCGCCAGTTCACCTTCACCGGCCAGCACTGGCTGACCCCGAGCTGGGCGCTATCCTACGACCTGCTCGCGAACGATCCAGGTGCGTTCCGCTTGCAGGGTTTGCGCTTCGGAGTGCGTTACCGCTTTTAACTGACCGTTCCGGGTTCCGGGTTCCGGGTTCCAGGTTCCAGGTTCGACCTTGAACTTTGAACCTTGAACCTTGAACCGACTTATTATTGATGTTTCCCCGCCTTGTCAGTCATCGGCACAAAGCGCACTGCGAGGACGTTCCGCCGAACGGTCCTGCCGTCGAGGTGTTTCTCTACGATCAACAGCATCTGGTCGCGCGATTGTCCGCCGACCGGCACTACCAGCTTGCCCCCCGGCTTCAACTGGTCGATCAGCGGTTGGGGCACTTCCCTCGGCGCCGCGGTCACCATGATCGCGTCGAACGGCGCGTGCTCCGCCCAGCCCTGGTAGCCGTCGCCGATCCGGGTGACGACATTACGATACCCGAGGTTCTTCAGCCGTTCCGCGGCCTCGCGCGCCAGCGGCTCCACGATCTCGACCGTATAGACGGTCCCGGCGAGCTCGGAGAGCACAGCCGCCTGGTAGCCGGAGCCGGTGCCGATCTCGAGCACCTTGTCGGTGGATTTGATGTCCATGACCTCCGTCATCAAGGCGACGATGAACGGCTGCGAGATGGTCTGGCCCGAACCGATGGGCAGCGGCCGGTTGTGGTAAGCGTTGCGCTTCTGATCCGGGGGCACGAACTCGTGGCGCGGCACTTTCGCCATCGCCGCCCGGACCCGGTCGGAGAGCGCGGCGCGGCCCGTTTCGTTTCGAGTCTCGCGCGCATGCAGTGCGATTTCATCCAGCATGCGGATTCGCTCGCGGACGTAGGCGTCCTGTGCTTCCGCGGTCATGTTACCCCCCGAGACGAGCGTCCATGCCGCCAGCAGCCGCGACACGCAATGACTCAGATTCTTCACACTGAGGGCCTATGATAACCACCCACACAGGCGGGCATGGAAATTGCGTCAACAACGTCCAGGGCATTTAGTGCGCCGCACAAAAGCATACCGAAACTCTCATTCCATGAGGCTGTCATAGCTAATAACCCACGGTTTTTCTTTCGATAATGGACCGCGCCACCAACAGCATACCCGCCTTGCCCGCGATTTCGCCCCTGACGACAATTGGGCGATTACGTGAATGGTGGGACCGTCTTGCAGCGGTTTTGGTGCCCTCGCGCGGGGGCACTGCGGCCGACCGGGCGACTACGCGCCTTATAGGACAGATCGGGCAGCTCTTCGAGGAAAGCCGGACCCAGCGCGGGGGCGAGATCTCCGCGCGCGCGCGCGCGGAGCAGATCGCGCAGATATACCGCCGCGCGAGCCTCCCCCAGCGCGGCGCCATACTCAACCTGATCACGCACGAATTCGCCCCTGACCGCGGCGAGCTGGAAACCGCCATCCTCGCGCTTCAGGCGGCGGGAAACGAGGTCGAGCTGGGCCGCGCGGAAGCGCGCCTTCGGCTGGCGCTCGACGCGCCGCGCGCGAAGTTTCTCGCGCAGTTCAACCTGTTGTCGGACGGCGTCAAGTTCCTGGTGGACCTGCGCTCCGATCTGCTGGGGCTGCTGCCGCAGGAACCCGGCCTCGAGGTATTGAAAGTCGAGCTCGACGGGCTGCTCGAACGCTGGTTCGACCCTGGCTTCCTGGAACTGAAGCGCATCACCTGGCAGTCGCCGGCGATCGTCCTGGAAAAGCTGATGGCCTACGAGGCCGTCCATCCGATCGCGTCCTGGAACGACATGAGAAATCGGCTCGACACCGACCGCCGGTGTTATGCGTTTTTCCATCCACGGCTGCCGAACGAGCCGCTGATCTTCGTCGAGATCGCGCTGATGAAGGGTGCGCCGGAGAGCGTGCAGGCCCTGCTCGACGAAAGCGCGCCGGTCCAGGACCCGCGCACCGCCGATACCGCGATCTTCTATTCCATTTCGAACACGCAGACCGGCCTGCGCGGCATCAGCTTCGGCAATCTGCTGCTGAAGCGGGTCATCGAGGACTTGCACCACGACCTCCCGCGGCTCAAGGTATTCGCCACGCTGTCTCCGCTGCCGGGGTTTCGCAAGTGGCTGGACGAGGCGCTGATCCAGGAGCACGAGCTATTGCCGGAAGCGGACGCCGCAAAGGTGACGGCGGCGACCGGCCAGCCCCAATTCAAAACCGCGCTCGCCGAAGCGCTGGCGCGCGCCGACTGGCCGAAGGATGCGCGTCTCGCCGAAGCGTTGCGCGTGCCGCTGGAAAAGCTGTGCGCGCGCTACCTGCTGCGGGAAAAATCGGGCACGCAGCTGCTCGACTCCGTCGCGCAGTTCCACTTGAACAACGGCGCGCGCCTGAACCGCATCTTCTGGCTCGCCGATACGTCGCCGCGCGGCATGCACCAGTCCTACGGCATGATGGTGAGTTACCGCTACGATCCCGGTGAAGTGGACAAGAACCACGACCGCTTCCTCGCAAGCGGCCATATCGCCGCCGCGGGACGGGTACTCAGTTTGCTTTAGCCTGCTTTAGCCACGCCGCCGGCCACCTCTCCGTCCAAACGAGGGGTAGCCGTCAGGCGGGCGTGGTCAGCCGCGAGTCGACGGGTGCTCGCCGCGGCGCTCAGGCCGGGCCGCCCCGTGGCCAGTGTGTATCCTTCATTGAATCAGGAACGCGGCTTGTTCCGATAGCGGCCCGATCTCGACGTCGCGGCGGCACAATGGCCACGGCCGCAGGTCGCGCTCGGCGCATATCTCGTAGAAGGCCCGGGCTTCGTGCTGGTGCCAATCCCACTCTCCCGCCGGCGAATAGAACTCGTCGAACATGATGATCATTCCCGGCTTGAGCGGCAGACGCTCCAGCACGCAGCGCGCCGAGGTATAGAGGTCGGAGTCGATATGAACGAGCGCAAGCTCTCCCATGCGCTCCACCATCGCCGCATTCAGTGTGTCCTGGATGAGCCCGTCGACGAACACTACCGTGGGATCGTGACGGTACCATCTGACCACGTTCTCGCGCGGCAAGCGGAAGAAGCCCCGCGGATATCCCGGCCGCCAATCTTCCGGCAGCCCTTCCCACCATTCGAATGCGAACAGCTCGTTGGCGTGGGTGTAGCGGCGGCGCACGCGAGTGATCTCCTGGAAAGTCCGGTACCAGCCCACACCGAAGGTCGCCCAGTTCCCCGAGCGGTTCGTCAACATCTCCGCCACGACGTCGTAATAGTGCTCCACCGGCACGCGCGGCATGCGCTCCAGTTGAAAGAACTCCACCAGCCGTTTCGCGTCATTCGCTGACAACTTGCTCCTCGCCCCGTGTCTCAGGAGAAGTGGCGAATAATGGCGACGTAGAAGTAAGGTCTTACAAGACTTGCACAACCGCCTCTCGCCAGCCGCACCTCGTCACCGTATCTGGAACCCATTTCAAAAACAGAGAATCGACAGGATTAACAGGATAAACAGGATGGCAGGTTTACTAAACATCCTGTAAATCCTGTCATCCTGTCTGTTCTTGACCTTGACTTACGCGCATATCGGGTTTTTGAGATCGCTTTAGTCACACGCATCTCATCACCGGATCTCCGAGCGAAAATCCTCGAACTTGCCGCCGGCGCTGCGCGGGATCCCGGCGACGTAGGAAAAGCTCACTTCGAAAGGATAGCCCATCCGCTCGACGATAATGGCACGCAGCCTCGCCTCCTCTTCCCGGGAACCCTTGCGCCCCGCGACGAGCAGCACGTCGAGGCTCGTCGGCCCGGTCTGAACGACCTGGAACTGTTTCACCGGTAACACGTCGTTGTAGCGCAATTCGGCGAGGCGGGGCCACAGGCGCTCACCGCCCGGCAGCACCAGCATGTTGCGGCTGCGCCCGAGTATGCGCTCGAGCACCGGCAGGCCCCGCCCGCACGGGCACGGCGCCCCGACCTCGGCGTAATCGCCGATCGCGTAGCGCACCAGCGGCATCGCGAAGTTGTGGAGCGGCGTCACGACCACGCGGCCGGTCTTCCCGGGCCCGCAGGCCCTGCCCTGCTCATCGAGGACTTCGATCCGCACGCACTCCGACTGCACGTGATAGTGCTCGTGCCCGGGGCATTGCAGCGCGATGTATCCCACTTCCTGCGCCGAATACGTGTCCTGCACCGGAACGTTCCATCGTTCCCGGCACA
>CAZQJF010000342.1:0-4349 GCA_964593735.1 uncultured Streptomycetaceae bacterium
TTGGTTTCCTATCGGTGGCCATCTGTGGCCATCGGCAGCTCAAAACAGCAGATTTCAGGCCACGAGGGCTGCGGCAACCGGCGAGGCGTCCGCGACGAGGCGCCGTAGCTCCGGAACGCAGGAGCCGCATTGCGTGCCGCACTTGAGTGCTGCCTGGATTTCCGGGAGCTTCTGACCGGCGGCGATGGCGTTGCAGATTTCTTCCTCACCGACGTTCAGGCAACTGCAAATAGTTCGACCGCATGCCGGCGGCAGACCGGCCAGGTTTGCCAGCGGAGCAAGCAGCCGTAAACGCAGTTGCGAGATGTCGCTGCCCATGAGCATCGTCTGCTTGAGGCGCGCTGCGCCTGCGAGCTTTCCAGTGAGCCGCAGCGCCACCAGGGTGTTGCCGTCGAAGCGTGCGCGTTTCTCCGAACCGCTCGCCACATCCCGGTAGAGCACCAGTTCGTCCTCTCGCGACAACCCAAACAATCGATCGAGTTCCTCCATATGATCGGCCGCCGGCACGGCGGCCGATGCCAGCTCGACGCTCACGACCAGACACTCGCGTTCAGCCAGCGCCAGGGCGCCGTAGTCGAAGCGCTGCAGGAGCGGCGCAAGCTCCCGCTGCAGGCGCACGGCTTCATCGGTCCCCGCGACGACTTTCAGTAACACGCTGCGCCACGCCGTCTCGTATCGCTCTATCCTCGCGGCGGCATGCTTCAGCTCCGGCTGCTTCGAGTAGGGATCGAACGCGGGTACGGTGAGCGCGTTCACGCCGGCGCCGCTCGTGTAGCGGCTGCCCCAGTGCATGGCGATGAAGGCGTCCCCGCGGCGCATTTCATCCGATGCGCGCGCTTTCAGGATGACCGAGCCGCGGCGGCTCGAGACGCGCGCGAGATCGTCCTGCGCAAGTCCCGCATCGTGAAGATCATCGGGATGCAACGCAATTTCCGGCTCGGGGCTGTGACTGGACAGCCGGGCCACCAGACCCGTGCGCGTCATGCTGTGCCATTGGTCGCGCAGCCGCCCGGTGGTGAGCCGCAGCGGATACTTCGCATCGGGCGGCTCGGCCGGAGCGATGAATTCCGTCACCACGAATCGCGCCCGGCCTGACGGCGTCGGGTACACGCCGTCCGTATACAGGCGGATTCGACCGTGCTCCTCCCCGAGTCTCATCGGCCACTGTTGTGGCCCGCGCCGTTCGAGCTTCGCATAGGTCATGCCGGTAATATCCAGATCGCGTCCCGCCGTGGTGGCTCGATGCTCGTCGAAGATCTGTTCCGGGCCGCGAAAGGGGAAAAGCGCGCCGGTGCGGGGGTTGCCCAGCCGTTCACCCAGCCGGCGGGAAAAATCCACCGCGATCTCCCAATCGTGGCGCGCTTCACCCGGCGCGGGGACGGCAGCGCGCACGCGCGAAACGCGGCGCTCGGAGTTGGTGACGGTGCCTTCCCTTTCCGCCCAGCCGGTCGCGGGCAGCAGCAGATCGGCGCGTTCGCAGGTATCGGTATCGCGAAAGGCGTCCTGGACGACGACGAACTCGGCGCGCGCAAGCGCCCGGCGCACGGCGTTCGCATCCGGCATCGACTGCGCGGGATTGGTGCACGCGATCCAGACCATGCGGACTTCGTCGCGCTCGATCGCCTGGAACAGCTCCACCGCGGTCTTTCCGGGCGTTGCCGGAACGGACGGCACGCCCCAGAACCGCGCGACTTCGGCGCGGTCTTCGGCGTTGGCGAGATCCCGATGGGCGGGGAGCAGGTTGGCCATTCCGCCCACTTCGCGGCCGCCCATCGCGTTGGGCTGTCCGGTGAGCGAGAACGGTCCCGCCCCGGGGCGGCCGATCTGTCCGGTCGACAAATGGAGATTGATGACGGCACAGTTCTTGTGCGTGCCGTTGGCCGACTGGTTCAGTCCCTGGCAGTACAGGGACAGCGCGCTGCGCGCGCGCGCGAACCAGCGTGCGGCCTCGACTATGTCTTGCGTCGGCACGTCGCAGACTTCCGACGCGATCGACGGCGTACAGACTTCGATAAGGGATTCGAGCCCCTCGAATCCCTCGGTGTGCGCCTCGATGTACCGGCGATCGAGCAATCCTTCGTGCCGGATCACGTGGAGCATGGCATTGAAGAGCATCACATCGGTGCCGGGGCGGATCGCGAGATGGAGATCCGCGGCGCGCGCGGTCACGGTGCGGCGCGGGTCCACCACGATCACTTTCAGCTCCGGGTTGGCTGCGCGCGCGTCTTCGATGCGGCGGAACAGTATCGGATGGGCAAAGGCCGTGTTGGAGCCGGCGATGAGGATGAGATCGGCGTGGTCTATGTCCTCGTAACAGCACGGCGGCGCGTCCGCGCCCAGCGACAGCTTGTAGCCCGCAACCGCGGAGGACATGCAGAGCCGGGAATTGGTGTCTACGTTATTGGTGCCGATGAGTCCCTTGGCGAGCTTGTTGAAGACGTAGTAATCCTCGGTGAGCAGCTGCCCGGAGATGTAGAACGCGACGCTGTCCGGACCGTGCCGCTCGATGCACTCCGCGAACCGCTGCGCGGCGCAATCGAGCGCCACGTCCCAGCTCACCCGCCGGCGCGCGTCGTTGCGGCCGGCGCGCAGCTCGGGGTACAGGAGCCGCGCCTCTGCGCTCATCGAAAGATGCAGCGACGCGCCCTTCGTGCACAGCCGCCCGAAGTTCGCAGGGTGATCCGGATCGCCGCGCACGCCGGTCACGCGCGCGTCGTCGGACTCGATGATCACGCCGCATCCGACGCCGCAGTAGCAGCACGTTGAGCGCGTTTCAGTCATCGACCGCGATCAAAAGCGAAAAACATTAGCCACGGAAACACACGGAAACACACGGAATTGTTGCCAAAGCCGCTGCAATCACGGCGACACGTAAAGTACCAATAGAACCGGTAGTCTGAAATGTCTTCATGGATCTATTATTGTTTTAGCTTTCCGTGTAATTCCGTGTGTTTCCGTGGCTGATGCTCTTAAACTTTCAAGCAGCTTCGGCGAGCGCGCGGCCGAAGATGAGCCGGTCGCGCACCCCGCTCACGTCGCGGCGGGATTCGATCAGTTCCTGGTACCACGCGGCGTCCATGGCGTCGCCGACCATGACCGCGCCCGCGAGGCGCCCGTCGCGCAGCACGAGCTTGCGATAGACGCGCCTTTGCGCGTCCGCGTACACGATGTCTTCGGTTCCGGCGCCGCCCGCGAATTCGCCCGCGGAGAACACGTCGACACCGGTCACCTTGAGCCGCGTCGCGGGTATCGACCCGCGGTAGGCGAACACGGCGGCGCCGGCCAGGTGCTGGGCGCACACGCGGGCCATGTCGTAAAGCGGCGCGACCAGGCCGTACGATACGCCCCGGTGAGCCACGCATTCTCCCACCGCATAAATGCGCGGGTCGTAAGTCTGCATCGTGTCGGAGACCTGCACGCCGCGCTCGCATGCCAGCCCGGCGGCCCGCGCAAGCTCGACATTCGGCCGGATGCCGACCGCGAACACGACGAGATCGGCAGGGAGCTCGCGCCCGTCGGAGAGCCGGACTGCGCGCGTGGTGCCGCCGTAACCCAGTATCTCTTTCGTTTGCGCGCCGAGAATGAAGCGTATGCCGCGCGCCTCGAGGCTCGCCTGCAGCATGCCGGCAGCGGGCGCATCGAGCTGCCGCTCCATCAGCCAGGGCATGAGATGCACGACGGTCACGCGCATGCCGCGCTGGCTCAAGCCATTTGCGGCTTCGAGCCCGAGCAGGCCGCCGCCTATCACGACAGCGTCACGCACGCGCGCGGCGGCCGCTATCATGGCGTGGGTGTCGGCAATGTCCCGGTAGCTGATAACGCCGGTGAGATCCGCGCCGGGCAACGGTGGCAGCACGGGCTGCGAGCCGGTAGCGAGCAGCAGGCGGTCGTAGGGTGTCGACGTGCCGTCGTCGGCGATGACCGCGCGCCGCGCCCGGTCGATCCGCGTGACCCGCACGCCCAGCTTCAGCTCGATCCCGCGCGCGCCGTACCAGGCGGCATCCTTCTCGATGATCTCGTCGAATCGGGTTTCGCCGGCGAGCACGCCCGAGAGGAGTATGCGGTTGTAGTTGGGATGCGCTTCGGCGCCGAAAACCGTGATGTGATATGCGTCGGGCGCGAGCTTGATGAGTTCCTCGAGGGCGCGCGCCGCGGCCATGCCATTGCCGACCACGGCGAGCCGGCGCCTCGATGTCGCAACGCCGGGATCTGCGTGAGCGCCGGGTTTTCCCTTGAGGCGCGCGAGTGCAGGCATCGTCGTCTGCCAGCTAAGAGTGCGTAACAAAATGAGTTGCTTCCCTCATCCCAACCCTTCTCCCGGGCAACGCCCAGGCGTTGCCTCCCTCACC
>CAZQJF010000343.1:0-2732 GCA_964593735.1 uncultured Streptomycetaceae bacterium
CGGCAGACCCCTGACTGCCCTCGCTGCGGTGCTGCTACTCGGCGAAATTGCGACAGTTGTGGGGCTATAGCCCCCACAACTGTCGCAATTTCGGGCGGTCCCGAAGCGCCCTTTGGTTGCTCGGCCGGCTAGCGGCTGCGGCGGGTGGCCTCGACCCGGGGGGCGAGGTGGTCCTCGTCGTCGTGGGACTCGGAGGGGGATTCGTCGGACTCGTAGGCCTTGGCGCCGTTGCGCCTGGCGGCTTCGCCGAGCGCGGCCGGCTCCGCGTCGCACACCGCGACGAGCTCCGCGCGGTCGCGGCAGTTCTCGAGGGCCGCGAAATGGCTCTTCGCGATACGCCCGCAGCCCACCAGCGCGAAGCGGATCCTGCGATCCCGGATCGGCGGCCTGGGCGGGGTCATTTTATGACTTCCCGCCGCAGCGTTTCTATTTCGCGCTGCAGCGCTTCGTATTCCGCCACCTTGCGCTCCAGGAATCTCGTGGTCGCGCGCGCTTTTTCGCTGATGCCGCGCCGGGTGAGGAGGTACGCGTAGGCCTTCTTGTTGTTGCTGTTCTTGAAGTTGTTGGCCTTGACGAGGCCTTTTTCCATGAGCGCCTGCAGGCAGTAATTCGCCTTGCCGAGGCTGACTCCGAGCTCGCTTGCGAGCTGGCGCTGACTGATTTCGGGATGCTCCTGTAGTATCCGGAGGATCTTCGAGCGATATTCGTCGGTCAACAATACGGCGCTCTGTTCATTGGTTGAACGAACGCCATTAGACTCCCTTTTCCCGGTCCTGGCAAGCCGCGCGGGCGCCTGGAGTGCCTGACAAAATGAGGGATGGCCCCTCGTTGCACGAGGGCCCATATCGTTCACCTTGATATGGGCTCTTATTGTTTATGCGCGGCGCGCGCGCCGAATTCGGACATGCAGGCCATGACCTCGTCTCTCCACTCCGGCATTTCAATACCGAATGCCTGCCGGATCCTGGCGTTGTCCAGCACGCAGTACTTCGGTCTCGCCGCGGGCACGCGATACTCCGATGAGGCGACCGGCATTGCCCTGGCCCATTGCTCCTTTTCGCCGGTTACGCGCCGGGCGGCCGCGATGATTTCGCCGGCGAACCCGCAACGGGAGACCATGCCCGCCGCGGATAAATGGAAAATTCCCGCGGGTCCGCCGGAAGGGCGCCACTTTTCCAGCATTTTCGCCGTAGTCTGCGCGACGGTACGGGCCCAGGTGGGCGAGCCGATCTGGTCCACGACCACCGCGATCTCGGGTTTCTCCCGCGCGACCTTGAGGATCGCGGTGAGAAAGTTGGTTCCGCGCAGGCTGTGAATCCAGCTCAATCGCAAGATGATGTGCTGAGCGCCGGCCCCGGCGATCGCCTGCTCGCCGGCGAGTTTGGTCCTGCCGTACAGGTTGATGGGATTGGGCGTGTCGTCCTCGACGTACGGCCGGGCGCCTTCGCCATCGAACACGTAGGCCGATGAGTAATGGACCATCAGAGCACCCAGACGCCGTGCTTCTTCGGCCATGATGGCGGGGGCGCTCGCGTTCAGGCGCAGCGCGAGATCGGGCTGCGCCTCGGCCTCGTCCATGGAGCTGAAGGCGGCAGCGTTGACGATGATGTCTGGTTGCGCCTGTCGTACCGCCGCCCGCACGGAATCGGGGCTGGCGAGATCCAGCTCGTTCCGCGGCGGCGCGATCACCTCCCCGAGAGGCGACAGCGTGTGCCGCAGCTCCCACCCGATCTGACCGGTGCCTCCAGTCAGAAGAATTTTTGGCATTCGTGAATCGTGAATCGTAAATCGTGAATCACAAAATCAATGCCCGTGCATTCGTGAATCCTGAGCCGAAGATCCGGTCGAGCCCCCGCGCTGCGACGCTCTTTTCGATTCACCTGGACCATTCACCATTCACGGTTCCTTGAGGACGGCCTTGAGGTATTGCGCGTAGCCGTTGTTGCCGAGGGTGGCGGCGAGCGTTTCGAGCTCGTCGGCGGTGATGTAACCCATGCGGTAAGCGATCTCCTCCGGGCAGGCGATTTTCAGTCCCTGGCGTTTTTCGATGGTCTCGATGAACATGGAGGCGGCGAGCAGCGCATCGTGCGTACCGGTATCGAGCCAGGCGATGCCGCGTCCCATCAGCACGACCTCGAGCTCGCCGCGCCGCAGGTAATCGAGATTGACATCGGTGATCTCCAGCTCGCCGCGCGCGGACGGCCGGACGTTGCGCGCGATCTCGACGACGCGGTTGTCGTAAACAGCAAAGCCCGTTTGCGCGTATCGCGACCTGGGCTGCACCGGCTTCTCCTCGATCGAGACCACCTTGCGGTTCCTGTCGAATTCGATCACCCCGTAGCGTTCCGGGTCCTGCACGGGGTAGGCGAAGATCGTTGCGCCCTGGACGTTGCTGGTGGCGGCCTGCAGCGCTCCCGAGAGATCGTGGCCGTAAAAAATATTGTCTCCGAGGATCAGCGCGCACGGGTCCCGCCCGATGAAATCCGCGCCGATCGTGAAAGCCTGCGGGATGCCCCTGGGCGCGGGCTGCACCGCGTACGACAGGTTGATGCCCCAGCGCCTGCCATCCGAGAGCAGCTGCTCGTAGCGCGGCGTGTCCTGCGGCGTCGAGATCAACAGGATATCGCGGATACCCGACAGCATCAGCGTGGTCAGAGGGTAATACACCATCGGCTTGTCGTAGACGGGCAGGAGCTGCTTGGTGACGACCTGGGTCGCCGGATAGAGCCGGG
>CAZQJF010000343.1:2832-4331 GCA_964593735.1 uncultured Streptomycetaceae bacterium
TAGTTGATATCCATCCATTTACGGTACTCGCCGCTCGTTACGCCCTGCGCCCACGGCATGTTGTCCAGGTACCACTGGACGGTCTTGCGCAGCCCGGTCTCGAATCGTTCCCGCGGCTTCCAGCCGAGGGCGGATTCGAGCTTGCGGGTGTCCATCGCATAGCGCCGGTCGTGGCCGGGACGATCCTTGACCAGAGTGATGAGTGACGAATGTTCAGCGATGAGTGAGTTCGGACGCAGCTCGTCGAGTATCGCGCAGATTGCGTTAACCACTTCCAGATTGGTCTTCTCGCTGCTGCCACCGACGTTGTAAGTCTCGCCGGGCCGGCCCTGCGCCAGAACGAGCCGTATGGCGGCGCAATGATCCCCGACATAGAGCCAGTCGCGCACGTTCCTGCCATCTCCATAGAGCGGCAGGGGCTTGCCCTGGATCGCGTTCAGGATAGTCAGCGGGATGAGCTTCTCCGGGAACTGATACGGACCGTAGTTGTTCGAGCAATTGGTCGTGATGGCCGGTAACCCGTAGGTGTGGTGGTACGCGCGGGCAAGGTGGTCCGATGCGGCCTTCGAGGCCGCATAGGGACTGTTGGGAGCGTAGGCGCTGGTTTCGGTGAACGCCGCGTCTTCCGGCCCCAGCGAGCCGTAGACCTCGTCCGACGATACGTGCAGGAAGCGAAAAGCCTGCCGTTCCTCCGGCGCGAGCGCGCTCCAGTACTTGCGCGCTTCCTCGAGGAGCGTGAAGGTGCCGACCACGTTGGTCTGAATGAACTCCGCCGGCCCGACTATCGAACGGTCGACGTGGCTTTCCGCCGCGAAATTGACGATAGCGCGGGGCTGGTGCTGCCGCAGCAGCCTGCCCACCGTCTCGCCGTCGCCGATATCGGCGCGCACGAAAACGTGACGCGTCTCGTTCCCGAGGCTCGCCAGGCTGGCAAGATTGCCCGCGTAGGTGAGCTTGTCGACATTGACGACCGGATCTGCTTCTGCCGCGAGCCACTGCAGGACGAAATTGGCGCCGATGAACCCGGCGCCGCCCGTTACGAGTATCAAGTTGACGTTCCCCGATGACTGTTCGAACGAAATTTCGACCAAATGCCGAGACATGGTCGAAACACTACCGAAACACTAGAACGCATCTCAAAAACGGAATTACCACAGAGACACAGAGAACGATGAGGTAAGCAACTGCCTTCTGCATCTCTTCTCTGATGCCTCTGTGCCTCTGTGGTAGAAATCGGGTTTTTGAGACCGCTCTTAACGAAACTCCTAACGAAACTTAGGCCGCCGGCAACCGCCGCACGCCGCTATTCTACCTTTACGCAGCTTCGTTACGCCCCTCGATCCTTCGCCCCTCTACCCCTCGTACCCCTCGTATAATGCATCGGGTTTCCGGTCCCGATGGCGTCAGCAGTGGAACATGAAAACCATACTCCTGGTCAAGACGTCGTCGCTCGGGGACGTGATCCACAATCTGCCGGTGGCGAGCGACATCCGCGCGGC
>CAZQJF010000344.1:0-4326 GCA_964593735.1 uncultured Streptomycetaceae bacterium
GCAAGCTCATCGTCAAGAGCATTCTGAGCGGCGATCAGGCGAGGGCGGCCGTCGATGCGGGCGCCGATGGCGTGGTCGTGTCGAATCACGGCGGACGCGCCTTCGACAGCGCCATAGCGACCATAGACATGCTGCCGGAGATCGTGGAGGCGGTCGGCGACCGCTGCACTGTCATGCTCGACAGCGGCATCCGCCGCGGCAGCGACATACTCAAGGCGTTGGGCCTCGGTGCCAGGATGGTGCTGGTCGGCAGGGCGACGCTTTATGGCACGGCATGCGGCGGGCAGGCGGGCGCCGCGAGGGCGATCAAGATACTGTCAGACGAAATGGAGCGGTCCTTCGGCTACGTGGGCGTGCGGCAAATTTCCGAAATCGGTCCGCACATCTTCGCGCGTCGCGATCCGGGGATGTAGAGCCCCGCGCAGACATCGGTGGTCCTTCAGGTCAAGATGATGTGGCTGACAACTATTTCAGCCATTTGGTATGCCTATTCCAAGATGGGACCGCTTGAGCGTAGCGAAGTACTTCAGAGGGAGGCGCGATGGAACACAGTATCAACACCTTTAGCGACGGAGCTGCCTATGAGCGATACATGGGGCGGTGGAGCGGTGCTGTCGGTGCGATTTTCCTCGATTGGGTCGCGCCTCCCCAAAATGCGCGTTGGCTCGATGTTGGTTGCGGAACCGGCGTTTTTACCGAACTCATACTCGATAAGTGTTCTCCTGCGACAGTGGCAGCAGTCGATCCTTCGGCTGCTCAAATTGAACAGGCCCGCAATAAACCAATTGCGAAGCGGACGGATTTTCGCGTTGCAGACGCGCAGATGTTGCCGTTCCTCGACGGCACCTTCGATGTCGTTGCCTCTTCGCTTGTCATAAATTTCATTCCCGACCGTGCCCGGGCGCTTGCTGAAATGCGCCGCGTAGGCGACCTCGGCGGTATGGTCGCAGGCTATGTATGGGACTTCGCGGCAGAGGGTGCCCCAAGTTCGGCGATACGCTTCGGATTGAGTCAAATCGGCGTCCAACCTCCGCATACCTCGGGCACGGAGGATTCACGACTCGATGCAATGAGTTCGTTGTTTGCAGGAGCCGGATTAAGAGACATCGCCACCCGGACGATCGATGTATCGATGTCCTTTCTGGATTTTGAAGAATTTTGGCAGACGCAAATACCAGCCTTCACCCCCACTGGAAAGGTAATAGCGAGCTTGTCGGAAGCCGACCGCGAAAGATTAATCGAGGCGGTGCGCGTCCGATTGCCAGCTGCTCACGATGGCACCATCACGCATTCCGCGCGTGCCAACGCGATCAAGGCGCGCGTGCCGGAGTAAGACCCCTTTTCAACGAAGATACCTGGCGCGGTAACTGTCTGGTCATGGCTGCTGGCAGTCCTCGCATATGTCTTCTATCGACGTGAGAAAGGTGAAAAAGGGGCCAGGGTCGTGCCAGGCTCAGATTCTGCGCGACGTCAAAGGCGGCGCGACGCACAGGAAACCACCCCAGCGCGGGTGATCAGCCCGCCGTCGTGGCGTGGCGGTACGGTGGGTCAATATAGCGCGGCGGCGCCCGCGACCGGAACTCCCGAGGCCCCGGGCCTGCGCGTCATGAGCAATTGTCGAGCCTCCTCGAGCCGGTCGGCGTTGAGGTAGGCCTTGAGCAGGGTGAACTCGATCAGGTCATGCTGCGCGCGGCTGCCGCCGATGCGTTCGTTTTGCCGCGCCAGCGGGGCGAGCGCGGCGATCGCCGCAGGATAGTCTCCGCGTTCGAACGCCACGAAGCCGCGCGACAGCTCCGGCAGGTAGGAGCCGGACGGGTAGCGCCTTTCGCGCGCCAGTTCCTCCATCTGTCGGGTGCGGGCATCCAGCGCAGCGTCATTGCGCATCACCGTCTGGGTGAGAATGACATGCAGATCGGCAAGCCCGGCGCCCGGCCGTGGCAGTGCGCTGGTCCCATAGTCGTACAGCGCACGCCACGCGGCGGTGTCGCGCGGATGGCCGGCGAGTTCGGAACGCCACAGAAACGATGTCCCGTCCGTAATCTTCTGCTGCGGTCCGCCGCTGTGCTGGTCGAGCGCGATGGCGTCCCGGTACAGCTGCTGCGCCGCCGTCCAATGGCCAGCGCCAAGGTGAAGAAGCGCGAGATGCCAGCTCAGATGGCCGTGGAACGCCCCATCGCGGGGATAGGTGAGGAGCCAGGAGGAGAGGAAGTCGCGACCCGTGTCCGGATCGCCACTCTCGTAGCAGACATGCGCGACTCCATGCGCGGCATGCGCGTTCCTCCGGTTCAGCGTGATGGATCGTTCGATCTTCGGACGGGCGGCCTCGAGGCGGCCATCCTCGGACAGCGCTATCGCGTGATAGGACAGGAACCAGTAATCATCGCCGTAATGCGGGGCGAGACTGTCCAGCAAAGCCGCGATCCGCTGCTTCTGTCCGATGCGGCCCGAGCCGCCGATGACGCCGTTCGGGTTTGCGGCCGTGGCGATCATCAACGCATCGCGCGGCCAGTCCGCCAGATGGGCATACAGGGCGTCGATGGCGGCGTCGGTCCGGCCCGAGAACGCAAGATCGAAGAACCGGATATGTCCGGCCTCCCTTGCAGACACGCCCGCGGCCACGTCCTTGGCTGCCGTCAGGGACGCCCGCGCCGCAGCGGCTTTGCCTTCACGCATCAGGACCTGGGCCTTGCCGGCATGCGCAATGGCGAGGCCGGGGTCGGCGGCGAGGGAACGGTCAAAGGCCTCGACCGCCCCGGGATACAACGTGAGCGCCAGATCGTAGCCCTGGACGTAGGCGTCCCGTGCAGCGGGGGAAGCGGTGGACAAGGGGAGGTCATACCGGTCTGCGAGCATCAGAATTCTCCACCACCAGTATAAAGGTAACATGAGGCGCGGCGGGTCGGCGGAGGCGTGGAAGGTTCGCATGAATGCGAATCTAAAGGGACGCACACGTCTACCCGCACCGCGCGGCCGTACTCCGACCCGGCCTCGTATTTGGATCTTCAATCGCTTGTGCGGTAAATTGCGGCTTCGACCGCTACATTCCGGTTCTATATTGCGAACGCCGGTCTGACTAGAGGCTATCTCAAAACACCGGAAGAACGCTGCTCGACATCGAAAACCCGACAGGATTAACAAGATGTACAGGATGGCTTAATGGCGCCTTTATCCTGTTAATCCCGTTCATCCTGTCCGCAGGTTGTTTTTGAAATAGGTTCTGAGGACCCCCGAATGCCCCCTGTCACCGCCGCGCCGGCCGCGGAGCTCGTATCTGTCGCCGGCGTCGAGCTCGAAGTCCTGCGCCGAGGTACGGGCAATCCGCTGCTGCTGCTTCACGGTTTTCAGCATATCGATCCACGGCTGCCGGTCGTCGACCTGCTTGCCCGTGACGCCCAGCTCATCGCGCCGTCCCACCCCGGCTTTGGCCGCTCTTCGCGTCCGGTGGATTTCGGCACGGTCTACGACCTCGTTCATCTTTATCTCGGCCTTCTCGACACCCTGCCGCAGGGGCCGTTGACGCTGATGGGTCTGTCGTTTGGCGGTTGGCTCGCCGCGGAAGTCGCGGTCAAGGCCGGACCGCGCATCGACAAACTGATTCTTGTCGACGCGCTCGGCATCAAGGTGAGCGACCGCGAGACGCCTGACATACTCGACGTGTTCAACGCGCATCCGCAGGATGTAATCGCAAAAAGCTGGCATGATCCGCAGACATTCGCACCGCGCTACGATGACATGGAGGACGACGAGCTCGTCGCCCGCGCGCGCAACTGGGAGGCGCTCGCCCGCTACGGCTTTCACCCCTACATGCACAACCCGCAGCTGAAGCGCTGGCTTTCCAACATCAAGGCGCGCACGCTGATGCTGTGGGGCGCATCCGACGGCGTGGTCAAGCCTGCCTACGGCGAGGCCTACGCCGGGCTGATTCCCGGCGCACGCTTCGAAAGTATTGCCAACGCCGGGCATCATCCCGAAATCGAGCAGCCTGAAGCCCTTGCCGCGCGCGTGCGGGCCTTTTTGAACGAGTAGCGAGAGTAAGTCGTTGAAGATCCAAATCGGACGGGATTAACAGGATTTACAGGATGGTTTTGCGGCGCTCTTATCCCGTTCATCCTGTTCATCCTGTCCGTATGCCGTTTTTGAGATGGGTTCTAGGGAAACTTTAAGGCAAGGCGAACACCATGGACGTCTGGTACCAGTGCGAAATACCTTATCCCCATGTGCCGCAGGAGGTGCTCGATCGCGCGCCGTCGGTGCGCGCAAGCCTGCCCAATCGCTACTGCGACCCCAGGGTGGCCGCCGATCTGTTCGAGGAATGTATCGACGAAT
>CAZQJF010000345.1:0-4325 GCA_964593735.1 uncultured Streptomycetaceae bacterium
ACCAGCCGCGACAGCCTTTCCACCAGGCGCGCGAGACGGTTCTCATCGCGCTTGAGCGTGCCGATCTGCCGCCGCTGCTGCTGGATCTCGCGCGAGATCCTGGCGAGCGTGCCGCTGCGCGCGGCCTTTTCGCGTTCGAGGCGCCGCCGCTGAACCTGCTGCTCGGCGGTGATGGCCGCGAGCTCCGCCGCTTTCTGCTCCACCTCCTGCGCGAGCGCCTTCAGTTGCGAGAGGCTGTCGCGCAGCCCGGAGATCACCCCGGCGCGCGCGCGGGATATGTAGCCGAAGTAATGCATCTGGCGCGCGATCTGGTTGGGATCTTCGCGATTGAGCAGGAGCTTTAATGGCTCGGTGCGCCCGCCCAGGTAGTGGTGGTAGAGCAGCCGCGCGAGCAGCGCCTGCTGTTTCTTCAACGCGTCCTGGCCGCTCTGGGACCCGGCGCGCAACTCGCCGAGCCGGGTGTCCGTCTCGCGCGCCTGCTCCGCCAGCTCGCGCAGCGCGCGGTTGGCGTCCGAAATCGCGCTTTCGGATTCCTTCAGGGCATCGACGGCTTCGCTCTTCGATCCCTCGGCGTCGGCGAGCTGCTTTTGCAGCGCCTCGATACGGCCCCGCAGCTCGCGCAGTTGCTTTTCCTTTGCGCCGTCGGGGCTCGCCGCCGGGCACGCCGCGGCAGCGGCCAGGAGGACAACGGCGAGAACCGGGACGCTCAGTACACTCAACAATCGGATGCGCTCAACAATCGGATACGCTCACTACCGGATACGCTCACAGCCGGATAAGGGAAGTCCCGGTCATTTCGGGCGGTTGCGACAGGCCCATCATGGCGAGCAACGTGGGGGCGACGTCCTGCAGGGCGCCACGGCCGGCGATGCCCGCGCTGCGCCCGACGTAGATGAGCGGCACGAGGTTCAGCGTATGGGCGGTGTGCGCCTGCCGGGTCGTCGTATCGAGCATGGTTTCCGCGTTGCCGTGATCGGAAGTGATGAGCACCTCGCCGCCGCACTCCCGCATGGCGGCCACGACCTTGCCGATGCACTCGTCCAATACCTCGATCGCCCGCACCGCCGCGGGGAGATTGCCGGTATGGCCCACCATGTCGGCGTTGGCGTAATTGCAGACGATGGCGTCGTAGCGGCGCTCCCTGACGGCTGCGACCAGCCGGTCGGTGACCTCGAACGCGCTCATCTCCGGCTTGAGATCGTAAGTCGCGACCCTGGGCGAGGGAACCATCACGCGGTCTTCTCCCGGGTACGGCGCCTCGTTGCCGCCGTTGAAGAAGTAGGTCACGTGCGCATATTTTTCGGTTTCCGCGATGCGCAACTGCTTCAATCCCAGCCCGGAGACATACTCCCCGAAACCGTTGGCCACGCTCTGCGGCGCGTATGCCGCCGGCAGGTGGCTGAAATCCTCGCCGTAGCTCGTGAGCGTGCAAAAGTAGCCGAGCCCGGGAGCGTGCCCGCGCGCGAAACCGTTGAACTGCGGACTGGTGAGCGCTGCGGTCATCTCGCGCGCGCGATCCGACCGGAAATTCATGAACACCGCCGCATCGCCCTCGCTCATGCGCGCGGGCCGGTCCAACGATCCGCCCGCGGGAACGATTGCCGTCGGCTTCACGAACTCGTCCGTCTCGCCGCGAGCGTAGGCGGCATGGAGCCCCTCGACCGCGCTGGCGGCGCGGAATTCCGCCCGGCCTTCCGTGACGAGCCGGTAAGCGGGCTCTACGCGCTCCCAACGCTGGTCGCGGTCCATCGCGTAGTAGCGCCCGCAGATCGAGACGATCGCGCCCGCGCCGAGCTGCCGGAATTTCGCCTCCATCGCGGCGAGCGAGGCTTCGGCGCTCCTGGGCGGCGTGTCGCGGCCGTCGAGCAACGCGTGCACGCGGATATCCGTCACCCCGCCGCGCGCCGCCATTTCCACCATGGCCTGGATTTGCGATTCGTGGCTGTGCACGCCGCCCGGCGACAGCAGCCCGAGCACGTGCAGCGCCCGGCCGGGTTTCCGTGCGGTCGCCACTGCCCGGGCAAGGACCGGGTTGTCAAAAAACTTGCCGGTCTCGATCGCCTTTTCGATCCGCGTGTAATCCTGGTACACCACGCGTCCGGCCCCGATGTTCATGTGGCCCACCTCGGAGTTGCCCATCTGGTCGTCCGGCAATCCGACCCATTCCTCGGAAGCGTCGATCATCGTGTGCGGATACTTCGCCCACAGGAAATTCCAGTGCGGCTTGCGTGCCTGGCAGATCGCGTTGAAATCACATTCCTCGCGATGACCGAAGCCGTCGAGTATGATCAACAGGACCGGGGTTACTTTCATGATTGAATTGAAGGTATTGGCAATACTGCCAAGTGAGTTGCCGCGTGAGTTGCCAAGTGAGTCGCCACGCGGGCCGCGCAGGCGTGATTCTAGCAGCCTGGCGCGCCGCACCCGCTGATGTCGCGCTCCGGCGGCCTCGCGCTCGCGCGCGCCAGCCTCGTTCTGATCGGGCTCGCCTGGGTCGTACCCTTCCTCCAGCCGTACCATCGCTACCCGCTCACGGCATTCTATGGCGAGTGGCTGGCATTCGCATTCGGACTGGCCGCCGCCTTCACGCTGCTCAGAAGGGAATCGTGGCGCAACGCGGAGCTGCCGGTCATCGCGCTGGGCTTGGTCGGATTCATGCTGCTCCTCGCACTCCAGGTCGCGCTCGGACGCGTGCCCTATCCCGAGCAGGCGCTGACGGCGGCGCTTTACCTGACGTGGGCCGTGCTGCTGCTGATGCTTGCGCGCGCGTTGAGAGGCGAGCTCGGGATGTCAACGATCGCGCAAACGCTCGCCTGGTTCATGCTGGCGGGCGGAGTTCTCTCTGCGTTCATCGGTTTGCTCCAGCATTACCAGGTTTCTGTCGTGCCGGGTTTCATGGTCATGCAGAAGGGCCCCGGCCCCGTCTACGGCAACCTGGGCCAGCCCAACCACTATGCCGCTTACCTGACCCTGGCGCTCGCCAGCGCCGCCTATCTTCATGGCCGCGGGCGGCTGCACGGCGCGCTCGCCGCACTGTGCATCGCGCTCCTCGCGCTCATGACGGCGCTCTCGGGCTCGCGCAGCCCGCTCATCTATCTGGGTGCGTTGACGCTGCTGGCGGCACTGCTCCACCGGCGGCGCCCCGATGCGGGGACCCGGAAGGTCGCCGTATTCGCATTGTGGCTGGTGCCCGCCTTCGCCGCGGCGCAGTGGGTAGCCGCACTGCCGCTGCTGCAACCGGCGCAGGGCGCGTCGCTGACTTCGCTACAGCGCCTGTTCGAGTCGGCGAGCGGCATTCAACCCCGATTGCAGCTGGCCGGCGAAGCATGGCGGATGTTCCTCGAGGCGCCGCTGATGGGCGCCGGTTTCGGCCAGTTTTCGTGGCACCACTTCGCGTGGAGCCCGCCGGCGGGCACGGCCGCAGCCTCCGGGGTATTTCACCATTCGCACAGCATCGTGCTCCAACTGATGGCGGAAACGGGGTTCGCGGGAAGCCTGCTGATCGTGGGGGCGGCGCTGTACTGGGTCGCAGGCTGGTGGCGGGCGACCCCCGATCTCGAATGGTGGTGGATCGGAGCGCTGCTCGCCGTGATCGGGATCCACAGCCTGCTGGAATATCCGCTGTGGTACTCGTACTTCCTGGCCATCGCTTCGATACTCCTGGGACTCGGCGCGACGCAGGTACTTACCATCCGGATGGCCCGGATCGGCCGCGCGGTGACGGCGCTGGCGCTGGCGCTGGGCTGGCTCAACGTCGTCGCGATCATCACGCCGTATCGCAATTTCGAGCGCCTGGTGTTCGAGGCGCGCCCCGAGAAGCTGCGCGGTGACGAGCCGCGCGGCAGCGAACGCGCATTCGGCGCAGCGGTGATGCAGATCCATCGCGAGCCGCTGCTCAGGCCCTACGTCGAGCTTGCCATCTCTTTCGGCATCGTGGTCTCGGAGAGCGACCTGCGCGAAAAGCTCGATCTCAACGGGCGCGTCATGCGTTTTGCCCCGATCGACGTTGTCGTATACCGCCAGGCGCTGCTGCTCGCCATGAACGGCGAGGGTGCAGCGGCGCTGCAACAGTTCGAGCTTGCAGCGCGCGCCTACCCACAGCGCCTCGACGAGGCGCTCGCTCAGCTCCGGCAACTCGAGCGCCGGCACCCCGGGCGGTTCGCGCCTCTGCTAGAATTGGCCGCTGCCAGGAGCGCGGAACTTCGCGCGCAGCCAACCCGCCCGCTCACCGCGCAATGACCCATAACGCCGAATTTCAGAGGGTATCTAATTGCACTGTGTCACAAAATAGATCCCCTCCCCCTCGATGGGGGAGGGTTAGGGTG
>CAZQJF010000346.1:0-4324 GCA_964593735.1 uncultured Streptomycetaceae bacterium
AGATGATCCGCAACCTCAAGGACACCACGCTCAAGAACACCGAGCAGGACTGGCTGAAGACGAACCTCGCGAAATTCACCCGCATGCTGCAGGGGCACCGCGACCTGTTTGCGGTCTCCAGGCTGGTGCTGTCCGAGCTGGCGCCGCTGGTCAACGCCCAGCAGGCGGTGTTCTACATGCGCACCACGCGCGGAGCCGAGCCGTGCCTCGAGCTCGTTGCCAGCTACGCCCACAAGCCGAACAAGAGCCTGCCGAAGATGCTGCGCATGGGCGAGAGCCTCGTGGGGCAGTGTGCCGTGGAGAAGAAGCGGATCCTGCTCGTGGACGTCCCTCACGACTACGTGCGGGTGGGTTCCGTGCTCGGCTCCGCCAAGCCGCTGTCGATCATCGTCCTCCCGGTGCTGTTCGAAGGGGAGGTGAAGGCGGTCATCGAGCTGGCATCGATCCGGGCGTTCAGTGAAGTGAACCTTTCCTTCCTCGATCAGCTGATGGAGGGTATCGGAATCGTCTTCAACATGATCGAGGCCAACATGAGGACGGAGGATCTGCTCAAGCAGTCCCAGTCCCTCACGACCGAGCTGCAGAGCCAGCAGCAGGAGCTGAAGAAGACCAACGACCGCCTGGAGCTGCAGGCGGAGAACCTGCAGAAGTCCGAAACGCTCATGAAGAAGCAGCAGGAAGAGCTGCAGACCACCAACGAGGCGCTGCAGGAAAAGGCCGGAATGCTGTCGGAACAGATGAAGGAAGTCGAATACAAGAACTCCGAGGTCGAGCTGGCCAAGGCCGCGCTCGAGGAGAAGGCCGAGCAGCTCGCGCTGTCCTCGCGCTACAAGTCGGAATTCCTCGCCAACATGTCGCACGAGCTGAGGACGCCGTTGAACAGCCTGCTGATCCTCGCCCGCATGCTGTCCGACAATACCGACACCAACCTGACGCAAAAGCAGATCGAATACGCGCGCACCATCCATGCCGCCGGCACCGATCTGCTGTCGCTCATCAACGACATACTCGATCTCGCCAAGGTCGAGTCGGGCACCGTCACCCTCAACATCGCCCCCGAGCATTTTTCGGAGATGCGCGATTACGTCGAGCGCACGTTCCGCCAGCTCGCACACGACAAGGGACTGGCATTCACGGTCGGGCTCGACCGCGGGCTGCCTCCCGCGATCCAGACCGACGCCAAGCGGCTGCAGCAGATCCTGAAGAACCTGCTTTCCAACGCGTGCAAGTTCACGGAGCGGGGAGAGGTCGCGCTGCACGTGGAGCTTGCGAAATCCGGCTGGAGCTCCGGGCATCCCACGCTCGACGCCGCGAATCAGGTAGTGGCTTTCTCGGTGACCGACACCGGCGTCGGGATACCGGAGCACAAGCAGAAGATCATCTTCGAAGCGTTCCAGCAGGCGGACGGGACCACCAGCCGGCAGTACGGCGGCACCGGGCTCGGGCTCTCGATCAGCCGCGAGCTCACGCGCCTTCTGGGCGGCGAGATCCAGGTCGTCAGCGCTCCCGGGAAGGGGAGCACCTTCACTCTTTACCTGCCCATCGCGCACCATCCGGCGCTGCCCGGGGATGACCGGACCGGGGAGATCATCAGCGCAGCGCCGATACGGCTGGCCCAGCCGGCGGAAGGGATCGATGCAGGCGCTACGTTGAAAAAGGCGTTCTCGCTGATGGAGCAGCCGGCCATCGACGACGACCGGGACAACATCGTGGCCGGCGATCGTGTCGCCGTCATGATCGAGGACGACCCGCGGTTCGCGGCCACGCTGCTCGATCTCGTGCGGGAGAGCGGATTCAAGGGCCTGGTTGCCTCGAACGCCCAATCCGGGCTCGCGCTCGTCAAGGAATACACGCCGGACGCAATCACACTGGATCTCAAGCTGCCGGACATGGACGGTTGGGCGGTGCTGGACCTGCTCAAACACGATCCCGAGACCCGGCACATACCGGTGAACGTGATCTCGGTGACCGACGAGCTGCACCGCTGCTTCCACATGGGAGCGATGGGGGCGTTGAACAAACCCGTCGGGAAGGAGTCGCTGCAGGCGGTCCTGCAGAAGACCCGCGATTTCATCGATCGCGACGTGAAGACCCTGTTGATTGCGAGCGGTGAAGAAGCGCAACGCGAGAGCATGGCCAACGCGCTTCGCGACGGCATCGAGGTCACTACCGTCGCTACCGGCGAGCAGGCGCTCGAAACCCTGCGGGAGAAGCAGATCGACTGCCTGGTCGTCGGTCCGAGCCTGCGGGACATGGGCACGATGGAACTGCTGAAGAAGTTCGCCAAGACCGAACGCCTCCGCAGCGTGCCGATCGTGATCTACGGCGCAAAAGGCTTCAACCGCAGCGAACAGGACAGCCTGCGCAAGCTCTCGGAGATCATCGTTCTCAAGAACGTCAGCACTCCCGACGAGGTGCTCCGGGAAACGACGCTGTTCCTGCATCAGGCGGTAAAGGACCTGCCCCCGAAGCAGCGTGGAGTCCTCACCAGCCGCCAGACGGCCGCCGCCGAGTTGATCGGCAAAAAAGCGCTGGTCGTCGATGACGACATCCGCAACATCTTCGCGCTGACGGGCGCGCTCGAGCAGCAGGGCATCACCGTAATCAACGCCGAGAACGGCAAGGACGGGATCGAGATGCTGAAGTCCAACCCCGATACCGACGTCGTGCTCATGGACATCATGATGCCCGAGCTGGACGGCTACGACACGATACGGATCATAAGGGGACTCGACGAGTACCGGAATCTCCCGATCATCGCGATAACCGCAAGGGCGATGAAAGGCGACCGCGAAAAATGCATAGACGCCGGCGCTTCGGACTATATCGCCAAGCCGGTCAACATGGAGCAGATGATGTCTCTCCTGCGGGTCTGGCTGACTCGTTGAACATGTGGCTCGTGACTGGTGGCTCGTGACTCGTGTCCGCAGGCCAATGGTCGAAGCGCGCTCTGCTCTTCCCGGAGAGAGGCAAGAGCCATACGGCACGAGTAACGAGTAACGAGCAACGAGATAGCGATGGCGAACCCGAATAGAGCAAACATCCTGGTCGCTGACGACGAGGGATACAGCCGTCTGGCGTTGCGCGAATTGCTGGAGAGCCCGGACCGGACCGTCGTCTCCGTGGAATCGGGCGAGGAGGCCTTGCGCCAGGTGCTGAAGCAGGACTTTGCCCTCATTCTGCTCGACGTCCGTATGCCGGGGATGGACGGTTTCGAGACCGCCACGCTGATCCGGCGGCGCAAGCGCTCCCAGCACACCCCCATCATCTTTCTTACGGCCGCCTACGAGGACGCGACTTCCGTCGTTCGCGGCTACGAGGTCGGGGCGGTGGACTACATCTTCAAGCCGGTCGACCCGGAGGTGCTCAAGTCGAAGGTGGCGGTGTTCGTCGATCTCTACAACAAGAAGGCCGAGCTCGCCACTCAGATACTTCAACGCAAGCTCGCCGAGCGCGCGCTCTCGAAGGCCAACGAGGACCTCGAGATCAAGATTCGAGAGCGCACCGCCAGCCTCACGGTGTCGAACGACCTGCTGCGCCGGGAAAACGAGATGCGCGAGCAGGCGGAAGATGCCCTGCGCAGTGCGATGCAGGCCGCGGAGGCGGCGAACATGGCCAAGTCGACATTCCTGGCCAACATGAGCCACGAGATCCGGACGCCGATGAATGCCATCATCGGCATGACCGAACTCGCGCTGCAGACGGGAATGACGCCCGAGCAGCGCGAATATATGGGCCTGGTAAAGAGCTCGAGCGATTCCCTGCTGACCATCATCAACGACATTCTCGATTTTTCCAAGATCGAGGCGGGCCACCTGGAAGTGGAGAACATCCCGTTCTCGCTGCGCGAAAGCCTGGGCGACACGGTGAAGACGTTGACGCTGCAGGCTAATCAGAAGGGACTGCCGCTGACGTGCGAGTTCGCGCCGGACGTGCCGGACGCGCTCGTGGGAGATCCGGTCAGGCTGGGCCAGATCGTGATCAACCTCGTGGGCAACGCGATCAAGTTTACCGACCGGGGTCAGGTCGGGCTGCGCGTGGTTGCGGAGCCGGTGGCCGACGGCACGGTCGTCTGCCGTATCACCGTCAGCGATACGGGCATCGGGATACCCAAGGAGCAGCAGGTGGCGATTTTCGCTCCTTTCCTGCAGGGGAACAGCTTGACCACGCGTCTCTACGGCGGCACGGGATTGGGGCTCGCCATTTCATTGCGGCTCGCGGAGATGATGAACGGCAGGATCCTTGTCGAGAGCGAGCCCGGCAAGGGCAGCGTATTTCACCTTGTCGTGCGCTTCGCCCTGCAGCAAGCCGCGCAACACGGCGC
>CAZQJF010000347.1:0-4324 GCA_964593735.1 uncultured Streptomycetaceae bacterium
CGGCGCATACGGCGTTGCGCTGGTCGTCTTTCTGGCGGCGGCCGTTACCGATCTGATCGACGGCTTCATCGCGCGTACCTTCAGGCTGACTTCAAACCTGGGCGCAACGCTCGATCCGATCGCGGACAAGCTCAACATGTTCGTCGCCACAGTCCTCCTCGCCTGGCAGGGACTAATGCCGATCTGGCTCGCGATCGCGATCGTTGCGCGGGATATCGTCATCGTTGGCGGCGCCCTCGCCTATCGCCTGGCGCGCGGGCATGTCGAGATGGTGCCGACCAGGCTCTCTAAAGTGAACACGTTCGTCGAGTTCATTGCGCTGCTGCTCTTGATGGCAACCGCAGCGGAAGTGATCGACATCGACGTCTGGCTTTCGGCCGTCTTCCTGCTCGTGTTGGCGACGGTCCTCGCGTCGGGAGCGCAGTATGTCTGGGTATGGGGCCGCAAGGCGGCGCTCGAAAGCCGCCGCACGAGTTGATGTCGGATTCGCGTAGCTGTATTAGCTCGCGACGATGGTTCCACTTGAGGCTTCGCGGTCTTCGCGTTTCTCGGCCTCAAATTGCCGATTCCCTTGGCGGACCCACCCTCGCCCCCGGACCCCTCTCCCTGAGGGCGAGGGGAGATTCGCGATGTCCTTCTCGAAATGGAGAAGGACATGAAATGTGGTGGGCGTCCTTGGCGTTGAAGCTTTTCTTTGACCACCCCGGCGAGCGTTCGCGCGAGACCCCTCGGACCACCCCGGCGAGCGTCCGCGCGCCACCCCTCCTCGTCGTAGGAGGGGAGGTGGGAGGAGGGAGTTCTTCGCGTCAGTCCTTAGTCGTCATCCTTCATCCTTCATCCTTCCGGCTGCGCTTGGCCGCAGCCTCGTCATCCTTCCACGTTCATCCTTCATCCTTGTCGCGGGCTTCGCGACATGAGCCGCCAGAGCCAGCTCAACAGCGGCCACAGCACGATCACGATCACGATCGCCATGATGGTCGCGGAGATCGGCCGGGTGAAGAAGGTCGACACGTCGCCTTGCGACATCTTGATCGATTGCCGCAGCGAGACTTCCATGAGGCCGCCCAGGACCAGTCCGAGCACGAGCGGCGCGAGCGGGTAGCCCATTTTCAGCGTCAGGTATCCGATCGCCCCGAAGCCCACCATGATCCAGAGATCCTGCATGCTGTAGTTCACGCTGTAGACGCCGACGAGGCAGAAGATCGCGATGAGCGCCGCCATGACCTTGTACGGAATCTTCAGCACCGCGACGAACGCCGGCACGAACGCGATATTGAGCACGAGCAGCATCGCGTTGCCGATGTACATCGACGCGATCAGGCCCCACACGAAGTCCGGGTTCTTGCTGAAGAGCAGGGGCCCGGGCTGCAGGTTGAACAGCGTGAGCACGCCGAGCATCACGGCGGTGGTGCCCGAGCCGGGTATGCCGAGGGTGAGCAGGGGAATCATCGATCCGCCGGTGGACGCGTTGTTCGCCGCCTCCGGCGACGCGACGCCCTCGATCATGCCGGTGCCGAAGCGCTCGGGCGTCTTCGACAGGCGCTTCTCCAGCGCGTACGAGAGGAAGGTCGCGATGGTGGCGCCCGCGCCCGGCAGCACCCCGATGACGAACCCGATGACGCTGCCGCGCGCGATCGGCATCGCGCTGTCCCTGAGGTCCTTCCTCGTGATCACCATTTCGCGCAGCGTGGTCTTCATGATCTGAAGCTCCGCCGACTGCTCGACCATGGCGAAGACCGCGCCCAGCCCGAACAATCCGACGGCGACGGGCAGAAAGCCGATCCCGTCCATCAGCTCCAGGTTGCCGAACGTGAAGCGCTGGGAGCCGTCGAGCGGGTCCAGGCCGACGATCGCCAGGGCGAGCCCGACGAAGGCCATCGCGTAGCCCTTCGCCTTCGATGTCCCGGTGAGGCCGGCGATCGACGAGAGGCCGAGCAGCATCAGCGCGAAGTATTCCGGCGGGCCGAAGCTCAAAGCTGCGTCGGCGATGGGCGGCGCCAGCAACGTGAGCAGGACGACGCTCAAGGTCCCGGCGATGAACGAGGCGATCGCCGCGATGGTCAGGGCCGGCCCGGCCCTGCCCTGATGGGCCATCGCGTTGCCGTCGAGACAGGTCATGATCGAGGACGACTCGCCCGGAACGTTCATCAGCACCGAAGTGATCGTGCCGCCGTACATGCACCCGTTGTAGACGCCGCACATCAGGATCATGGCGGAGGTCGGATCCATTCCGAACGCGAGCGGAATCAGGATGGAGAGGCCGGCGACCGGGCCGATGCCGGGCAGCGCGCCGATGAGCGTCCCGACGATCACGCCGCCGGCGACGACCATCAGGTTGAACGGGCTCAGGGCGACGGCGAACCCGAGGCTCAGGTTGCTGATCAGGTCCATGCTAGAAGGCTATTTCAAAAATGCTGAGGGACGCTCTTCAAGATCGAAAAATTGACAGGATTAACAGGATGTACAGGATGGTGTAACTGCGCTCTTATCCTGTTCATCCCGTTCATCCCGTCCGTATGCCGTTCTTGAGAGGGCTTGTAGTGTACTAACCCCGCCGTCGCGCGGATCCGGCCGGCGTGCCGGTAAGGGGACGAGGTTCACCCGAAGAAATCCAGTATGCCCCTGGGCAGCGGCACGCGCAGCCACACCGCGAACACCAGGTACAGTCCGGTCGCCGCGAGCAGCGGAACCGTGGTGAGCATCACCCAGGAGCGCACGCCGAGCCCGAAAATGACGACCGCCATGAACAGCGTCGTCGTCACCAGGAAGCCGAGCTTTACCAGCAGGACCAGCGCAACCGCCAGGGCGCCGAACATGAGTCCCACCCGGCGCCATCCGCCCGCGTCCGGCCACGCGATGGGTTCCGCCGACGCGACGCGCGGGCGGAGCGCGTTTACGGTCAGCACAAGGCCGCAGGCGATGAGTCCGAGCGCTATCCATCGCGGCAGAAATCCCGGGCCCGGAACCGCGTCGAGCAAATAGGGAAACCTCAGGGATACGAGCCCCATGTAGATGCCGAGTCCGGCGAACACGAGGCCGGCGATGGTTTCAGCCTTGTTCATGCTTCACTTCCGAATTCCGGTTCCGAGGTTCCATAGCAGTTGACACGGCACTCCGTTCGTCCTGAGCGTAGCGCGAACGCGCGGAGTCGAAGGGCGAACCAGTCCTTGAACTACGGCCGGTCATGTTTCGACTTCACTCTCCGTCCTGAGCGTATCCGTTCATGCTTCGACTCCGGCATGGCCTACGCTCAGCACGAACGGAGAGGAGTCGAAGGGCTCAGGGCGAACCGGCTTTCAACGGTTGCTCAGCCTGCTAGAGCTTGCCCAGCGACTTCAGGACGGTCGTGAGCCGGGCTCGTTCGTCGGCGAGGTACTTCGCGAAATCGGCGCCGCCCAGGAACTTGATCGTCATCATGTTCTTGCTGGCGTATTCCGCCCACCCCTTCGACTGGGTGATCTTCCTCATCATCTCGATGAGAAACTGTTCCTCGTTCTTCGCGATGCCGGCGGGCGCCAGCACGCCGCGCCCCGAGTGGGAGACGACGTTGTAACCCACTTCCTTCATGGTGGGGACGTCCTTCATGCCGCCGACACGCTCGTCCGAGAACACGGCGAGCGCAACGAGCTTGCCCGACTGGACGTAGCCGGCGAGCTCGTTCGGATTGCCCAGCGCTACGTCCACGTGCGCGCCCAGAATCGCGGCATTGACCTCGCCGCCGCTCTTGAACGGGATGTAATTCAGCTTGATCTTCGCTGCCTGGTTGATCATCTCGCACAGGTTGGCGTCCGAGCCCGACGCCCCGGTGCCGCCGATCTTGACCGAACCGGGAGACTTCCTGGCGGCATCGATCACCTGTTTCATGGTCTTGTAGCCCGATTGCGGCGAGGCGGCCATGAGCTGGGTATCGACGAGCATGAGCGCGATGGGCGTGAAGTCATCCACCGTCACCTGCATCTGCTTGCTCACCAGGCCATAGCTGAACGACGCCGTGGCGGTCGAGATGGTGTGCGCGTTGCCCTTGCGGGTGGCGAGATAGGTCCAGCCTACCTGCCCGGAAGCCCCCGGCTTGTAGGTGAGCGTGACCGGTTGCGGCGACAGGTTTTCGTCGGAAATGATCTTTTTCATCACCTCGCCCGTGATCCCGCTGCCGCCGCCCGGGGCGTAGGGAATGACCAGCTCGATGGGACGATTCGGGTAGCGCCGCTCCTGCGCTGCGGCGATCTGCGCCGTCAGCGCCGTTGCAACGGCCGCAAGGGTAAGACCAACCAGCCATCCGGAAGAATTTTTCATGCCGAGTCTCCTCTCGAAGTTTTCAGATAAA
>CAZQJF010000348.1:0-4323 GCA_964593735.1 uncultured Streptomycetaceae bacterium
TACCGGTAAAAAGCCAGAAGCTCCTGGAGCTCACCTACCAGCCGGGACTGATCTAAGCCTGTCGGATCTACGTTGAATTTGCGATTCGTAGCGACATCGCCGAGGTTACTAAATAGCGATTGAGCCGACAGGCTGTGGGAAGGGCTCAAAGGCTCGGCACAGAGTTTTCCCGTTCGGTTTTAGGCTCCCAGGACCCGCAAACGCTTAACCCAACCCCATCAACGCCTTTCAATATAGCAGTGTGTCGGGTCGAGCCCCATCCAAATATGACCCCCTATGGGCACCGACAACGTCAGGGATGGAAAGTCGGCACACTGCTAGATGACTTCGGCCAGGGGCTTGGGAAGTGGAAATACCACTTTTTCGGCGATGCCTGAGAGTTCCTGAACGCTGTCGGCCCCCAGGCTCTTCAGTTTGTCGATGACTTGTTCGACCAGCACTTCCGGGGCGGATGCGCCGGCGGTCACGCCTACCACGCGCGCGCCGGCCAGCCATTCCCCCTCGAGCTCGCCGGCGTTGTCCACCATGTACGCCTTGACGCCCTGGTTGCGCGCGACCTCGCGCAGGCGGTTGGAATTCGAGCTGTTGGGCGAACCCACGACGATCACGATGTCGCACTGCCTCGCCAGTATCTTGACCGCGTCCTGGCGATTCTGCGTGGCGTAGCAGATATCGTCCGTCTTGGGGCCTATGATGGCGGGGAAACGCGCTTTGAGCGCTTCCACGATCTCGCGCGCGTCATCCACCGACAGCGTGGTCTGCGTGACGAAAGCGAGGTTGTGCGCGTCCTGCACCTCGAGCCGCTCGACGTCCGCGGCGTTTTCCACCAGGTACATGCCCCCCGCGCTCTGGCCCATGGTCCCCTGGACTTCCGGATGCCCATGGTGCCCGATCATGATGATTTCGCGGCCCTGCTCGCGCATCTTCGACACTTCCACATGGACCTTCGTGACCAGCGGGCACGTCGCATCGAAGACTTTCAGGTTCATGTTTTCCGCTTCGCGCCGCACCTCCCGGGAGACGCCGTGAGCGCTGAAGATGACCGTCGCGCCCGAGGGCACCTCCGACAGGTGTTCGACGAACACCGCGCCCTTCTTCCTCAAGTCCTCGACCACGAACTTGTTGTGCACGACCTCGTGCCGCACGTAGATCGGCGCGCCGTGGAGCAGCAACGCGCGCTCGACGATCTCGATGGCGCGGTCGACACCGGCGCAAAAGCCGCGGGGATTGGCGAGAAGAACTTTCATAAGGAAATTATAACCGCAGAGGGGATTTTTTCGGGCGCATGGCGTCCCAGATCAGGAGCACGGCGCCGCAGGTGATCGCGCTGTCGGCGACATTGAACGCCGGCCAGTGATAGCCGAAGGCATGGAAATCGATAAAATCCGTCACCGCTCCGACCACAATGCGATCGATGACATTGCCCACCGCCCCCGCTAGCACCAGCGTAAGCGCCAGCGAGAACAGGCGTTCCTGCGGGTACCTGGCAAGCAGGTACACGATCCACGTCGAGGCCGCGAGCGCGATCGCGATGAACAGCCCCCGCTGCCATCCCGACTCCTTCGAAAGGAAGCTGAACGCCGCGCCGGGGTTGTACACCAGCACGAGGTTGAAGAACGGCGTTACCTCAACGCGCTCGCCGACGGTGAAGCGCCCGGTGACGACGTACTTGGTGAGCTGATCGAGCACCACGATCAGCGCTGCGAGCGCGAGCCACTTCCATGAGCCTGTCTTAAGCATGGGTCCGCGGTTCCCCCGGGCCGTAGAGGTTCGAGAGGCAGCGCCCGCACAGGCCGGGATGCTCCGCATTCATCCCCACGTCCGCCCGGTAGTGCCAGCAACGCTCGCATTTGCTGTGCGAGGATGGTGTCACCCGGATGCTCACGTCGGTCAGAGCCGTGGGCTTCCCGTCCGGAGGCGCCTGCTCGACGACGTCGGCCCGGGAAGTGATGAATACGAAGCGCAGGTCGTCGTCGAACGAATTGAGCAGCTCTCTTTCCCGGCCATTCGCGTAGATCTCGACTTCCCCGGCCAGCGACGAGCCGATACTGCCTGCCGCGCGCAGCTCCTCGAGCTGCTTCAGGACGTCGGACCGGAGCAGCCGCAGCCGGTTCCAGCGGCTGCGCAATTCCTCCGCGTCGCGCGGCAACCCGAATCCGTACCAGGTCTGCTCGAACACGCTCTCTTCGCCACCGTTCAACGTCTCCCATATCTCCTGCGCGGTATAGGAAAGTATCGGCGCAAGCAGGCGCGTCAGCGCTTGCGCGATGTGGTACAGCGCGTTCTGGGCCGCGCGGCGCGGCCGCGAGTCCGCCGCCGTGGTGTAAAGGCGGTCCTTGATGATGTCGAGGTAGAAGCCGCCGAGATCCTCGGAGCAAAAGTTCTGGAGCTTCTGCGTCACCAGGTGGAATTCGTAGCTGCCGTAGTGGCCGGCGGAGGCGGGGCTCTTCACTCCGAGTTCGGACGGGGTGAGTTCCCGCTGCAGATCGTGGGTCATCACCCAGGCATAGCGATCGATTGCGAGCCACTCGTCTACCGGCAGCGCATCGCGCGCCGGCACGAAATCGGCGAGATTGGCAAGCAGGAACCGCAGCGTGTTGCGCATGCGGCGATAGGACTCGACGACCCGCTTCAGGATCTCGCGCGAGATCGTGAGCTCGCCCGAATAGTCGGTCGCCGCCACCCAGAGCCGCAGGATATCGGCGCCCAGCTCGTCCATCACCTTCTGCGGCACGACGACGTTGCCGGTGGACTTGCTCATCTTGCGGCCGTCGCCGTCCACCGCGAAACCGTGCGTGAGCAGTTCCCGGTACGGCGGAATCCCGTCCGTCATGCACGACACGAGGAGCGAGGAATGGAACCAACCGCGGTGCTGGTCCGAACCTTCGAGGTAGAGGTCGGCAGGAAACTCGCTCTCGGAGCGGTGCGACCCGCGCAACACGGTGAAATGGGTGGAGCCGGAGTCGAACCAGACATCGAGCGTGTCCTTCACTTTCTCGTACTGCGCCGCGTCGTCGCCGAGCAATTCCGCGGGTTCCAGCGACTGCCACGCCTCGATGCCGCCCCGCTCCACCCTTTGCGCCACCTGCTCCAGCAACTCCAACGCGCGCGGGTGAAGCTCGCCGGTTTCCCGGCGGATGAAAAACGGCATCGGCACGCCCCACTGGCGCTGGCGCGACAGTGTCCAGTCCGGACGGTTGGCGATCATGCCGTGCAGCCGCGCCTGACCCCACGCAGGGAAAAAACGCGTCGCTTCAATGCCGCGCAGCGCGGTCGCGCGCAGCGGCTCCGCCGGCGTGACGCCCAGGTAGCCGGGTACGTCGTCCATGCCCGCAAACCACTGCACCGTGGCCCGCAGGATCACCGGCGTCTTGTGGCGCCAGCAGTGCATGTAGCTGTGTTTGATGCCCGCTGCGCGGACTAGTGCGCCAACCTCCTTGAGTTTGTCGACGATTCTGGGGTTTGCCTTCCAGATCGACATACCGCCGAAAAATGGAAGCGAATCGGCGTATCTCCCATCGCCGAGCACGGGAGTGAGAATTTCGTCATCCTTCATGCCGTAACGACGGCAGGAATTGAAATCCTCCACCCCGTACGCCGGTGCGGAGTGCACGATGCCGGTGCCGGTATCGAGCGTCACGTACTCCCCGAGGTACACCGGCGAGAGCCGGTCGTAGAACGGGTGCCGGAACCTGATTCCTTCCAGCGCAGCACCCTTGCACTGACCAAGCACGGTATGCGCCTCAAGATCGTACCCCTTCATGCATTCCTGGCGCCTTTCGGCCGCAAGGATGAAGAGCCCACGAGCGCTCTGGACCAATAGATATGCGTACTCGGGATGCACGTTCAGTGCCTGGTTCGCGGGCAGCGTCCAGGGTGTGGTGGTCCAGATCACCGCATATATCGGTCCCGCAGGGAGATCTTCCAGCGCAAAGGCCCGCTTCAGTTTTCCCCGATCTTCATCGAAGATCGCAAATCCGACATCGACGGCGATGTCGGATCGGTCCTCGTACTCGACTTCCGCTTCCGCCAGCGCCGAGCCGCAGTCGAAGCACCAGTTCACGGGCTTCAGCCCGCGGTGGACGTAGCCCTTTTTCAGGATGATGCCGAGGGCGCGGATTTCATCGGCCTCGTTCCGGTACGCCATCGTGAGATACGGGCGGTCCCAGTCGCCCAGCACGCCCAGGCGCTGAAAATCCTTCTTCTGCCGCTCGACCTGCTCCGCCGCATAGGCGCGGCACAGGCGCTGCGTCTCCTGCGCCGGCAGGTTCCTGCCGTGCAGTTTTTCGATCTGCACTTCGATCGGCATGCCGTGGCAGTCCC
>CAZQJF010000349.1:0-1387 GCA_964593735.1 uncultured Streptomycetaceae bacterium
GCGATGCCAAGCTTGGTGGCGTGATCGGCGTCCTCGGAATGCAGGAACACCATCCCGTCGTGCACGTACTTCTGCAGCGGCATGTCGCGCATCACGCCCATCGCGCCGAAGCATTCCGCCGCCCCGAGGGTGACCTCGTTTACCGCCTCGGCGGTGTATACGCGGGCTATGGTATGGAGCGGAAGGTCGGAGACGCTGCGATTTTCGACGGCATCGGGATGATCCAGCGCCCACGCCGCCTTCCAGATCATGTTGCGCGCCACTTCCAGCTTGATCGTGCTGTCGGCGAGTATGGTGCCGATCGCGTGGTGTTCGATGATGTTCCGGCCACCCTGGCGGCGCAGCTTCGCATAGTCGACCGCGGCTTCAAACGCGGCCCGGCCGACGCCGAGATTGATCGCCGCCAGCATCGGGACCGCGCGCGCGGCTTCCGCGCCCGCGAGCGGGCTCTGCCCTTCCTTGCCGAGCAGGTGGTCGGCGGGCACGCGGCAGTTCTTGAACACGACACCGGATCCCGCGCCGTGGTACCAGCCCCGCGCCTGCTCTCCATTGCCGGAAGACCCGTCGAACGTCCTGGCTGCTTCGCGCACCGTCAATCCCGGCGTGTCGCGCGGCACGAGCAGCGTGCTCACGCCGTTCAGGCCCGTCTTCTTCGGGTCGGTCCGGACCTGTACTGCGAAAAGCTTCGCCACCGGCGCGTTCGCAACGAACGGCAGGGCGCCGTCGATCACCCAGTCGCCGTTAGCCTGCCTGACTGCGGCCGGTTCACCGCCGGCTTCCTCGGCGAGCGGACGGTGGTAGCTCCACCCGATCCCGGCTTCGGCGCTGCGTCCGGCAAAGGCGAGGTGGTAGCGCTCGTCCTCGACGAACTGCGGGAGAAACCGGGCGCGCTGCGCGGGCGTCATCAGCCGGTCGAACAGCACGTGGCCCAGCGTCGCGGTGTGGCCGAGCACGACGGCAACGTCCACGTCGCCGGCGGCGAGCTCTTCCATCACGATGCACGACGTGAGGCAATCGGCGCCCGCGCCCCCCGCCTCTTCGGACAGCGCCAGGGTGCGCAAGCCCATGCGCGACGCCTTGTCGACCACGTCCATTAGCAGCGGCTTGTCGAACGGCTGCAGGCGGTCCGGATGGATGGAGGCGGGCCTGACTTCGCCCTCGACGAAGTCGCGCAGCGTTTCGCGGAATTCCAATTGCTCCGCGGTGAGATTCAGATCGTACATGGGCCACCTTTCAAATATGAGCGGGCACTATAGAAGATCACGCGCGCCATGGGAAGGACGGGGGTCAGCATGTGGAACCTGACGGTGGCCCATAACGAAAGGCTGAAACTCAAGGCCAAAGGCCGGAACGGATCTTCGAATTTCGACGGTATTGCAATATTCCG
>CAZQJF010000349.1:1487-4311 GCA_964593735.1 uncultured Streptomycetaceae bacterium
GCGCCGGGGAGCCGGACGCCGGCCTCGGCGAGCAGGGCTGCGACCATCACTTCGAGGCGCGAATAGTACGCATCCGCGCCGGCCAGCGACTCCGGATTTATCGCGAGGATTGCGTGGCCGATGCGTGGCTTTTTGCCCGGCTCGAAGTAGGAGTCGATCTCGAAGCCGAAAGCGGCGCCGGTCAGCGTGACGCACAGCAGCTCCACGATCAATGCCAGCATCGTGCCTTTCATCCCGCCGATCGCGGACAGGCTGCCGGTCAGCGCCGCCTTCGGATCGGTCGTCGGGTTACCGTCCCTGTCCGCCGCCCAGCCCAGGGGAATGGGCTTTCCTTCCTTGGCGTACACCATGATTTTCCCGCGCACCACTTCCGTCAGCGCCAGGTCGACGACTATGGGATCGGCGCCGCGCCGCGGAAAAATCGCAGCGATCGGATTGGTGCCGAAAAAAGCTTTCTTACCGCCCCATGCGTTGATCGCGGAAGGGGAGTTGGTGAACGCGAGCCCGATCAGCCCTGCCCGGGCCACCGGCGCGAGATGATAGGCCGCCGCGCCGAAATGATGGCTGTTCGTGACGCCGGCGAACGCGACGCCGTAGCGCTTCGCGCGCTTGATCGCTTCCTTGACCGCGAGCGCCGCGGCAGGAAACGCGAGTCCGCCTGCAGCGTCCACCAGGCAGGTCGCACCGTTGCGCTTGAGGATCCGCGGCTTCGCCTTGCCATCCGCGCGCCCCTCGCGCAGGTGCTGCGCGTAGAGCTCGACGCGCGAAAGGCCGTGCCCGCCGAGTCCTTCCAATTCGGCGGCGACCAGCGCGTCCGCCGTCGCCTGCGCCATCGCCCTGGTGGCGCCGGCGCGTTGCAACGCTCTGGCCGCGATTCGAGCAAGCTCTGCGTGGGCGATGCGCGGCATGAGCAGCACTCAGTTCGTCACCGCCGGAAGCGAGTGGACAAACGGACGCCCGGCGCCCTGCAGCCACAGGTGTTCCCCGATGACCTGCTTCACGCCGACGCGGTATAGCAACGACACCGCCACCCCGAGCAGGAACATCCCCAGGACGACTATCCAGAACAATCCGTTATCCATCGCGCGATAGCCGTTAAACGTCGCGGCGACCAGCGCAATTATCACGGCCCAGCTCACCGCGAAGCCCGCCATCAGGCCCTGGCGCACGCGCCGGTGGCCGCGGCACAGCCCAACCTCGACCACGACCTTGCGTCGCACGAAAAGGTCAGCCACCCACACGCAGATCACAACCGGCCAGAAGGCGATAAGCACTATCGGGTTCGCCATACCCCCCGTAAACGTCAGGAGCACGCTGCCCCAGCTCGTCCATTTCCACCAGACGGGCCGCCAGTACAGGGAGCGCTCGAGGCGATAGCCTTCCGCCGGCCCGTTGCACCGTATGCACCGGTCCGGCAGCTGCCCCTCAAGCTCGATGCGCACCAACCCGCCGTCGCCGGAGGCCCCGCTTCCTGTTGACGGCGGGACGATCTCGCTGCCCGGCGGCGCGTACGGATTGAAGCTTTCACCCATGGTCACCTGGAAGGCATCTCAAAATACCGTTCGCGCTGAGCCCTTCGACTCCTCTCCGTTCGTGCTGAGCGTAGGCCGTGCCGGAGTCGAAGCATGAACGGAGATACGCTCAGAATAAACTGCGCGCGTTCATCCTTCGACTCCGTCGCACGCAGCCTGTCCTGAGGGTAGTCGTTCATCCTTCGACTCCGCTGCGCTACGCTCTGGACGAACGGAGGAACGGCGGAGTCGAAGGACCGGATGGGCTGACCCATGGCTTTCCTCCTCGATCGGGTTTTGTCAGGGAGTTTCACCCGTCCCACCGCGCGAATCAAGCGGGGGGCTCCCGATCGCAGGGCAATCAGACGTAGCCCGCTTCGCGCTGGTGGCGGATGGCGAGGACGAGAACGTCGTCGCGCGCCTCGTCGTAGCGATACAGGGCGGGCGTCGCCTCACTTCGGAAAGTGAGGTTCAGTACCGCACTGCCACCACATCCGTGTGAGCGAAATCCCTTCCTTTGAACAACAGCGGGCGGCGAGCCGCCTTGCTGAGTGCGTAGGCGCAGCAGTCGCCAAGGTTGAGCGCGGCCTTGTGGTTGCCCTTGCCATAGCGCCGCCACGCTGCCATCGCCAGCGCAGCTTGTTCGGGCGTGAAGTCCGTGATTTTGACCCTCGCGGCCCCCAGAAATGCCTGAAAATCCCGCGCCGCTGTCTTGCCCTTTCTTGCCTCAATAACGATGCCCGCCTCCAGCGCGGAGACGGCGCTGCACAGAGTGGCTTCACTGGTTGCGAGCAATTCCGCGAACCGTGCAGACTCGGGTTCCTCGAAGATCACCGCCAGCAGGGCGGACGTATCGACCACCATCAGCGCGGCAATCCGTGCTTGTCGTAGCCCAGAATCGCCTCGGGGGTACGGGTATCCCGCGTGCGGCGGCGATTGATGCGCTTTGCGATGGTCAGCAGCTCGCGCGCGGCGGCGGTTGTCTCGCGCCGGGAGCGCAGCTTCGCGAGGCGCTCTTCCAGTGCCACGACAATCGCCTGCGTCATGGTTTCCCCGGTACGGGCGGAAATGTCTCGTGCCAGGGTCTCGGCGCGCTCACTGCGGATGCTGATCGGCATGGCGATTGTCTGTATATACAATACAATAAAGTATATACGATGCCCGGGCCGCTTGCAATCTCAGTGTCGCGGCAACCCCGAATCGGGCTTCGTCCCGGGGAGGACTTCATGGGCGACGCGCCATGGCTGATTGTGATCTAGGGATCGGCGGAATTCAAGCGATTGCATGGCGATACCACACCCTATCCACGAGCA
>CAZQJF010000350.1:0-2283 GCA_964593735.1 uncultured Streptomycetaceae bacterium
TGAGGAACGCCACCATGATGAACCGTCCCGGGGACGACAGCGTCGCGGTGCCGTAGCTAATCTCGCGTTTCGAGCGCAAGGCGTCGCCGAGGTATTCCTTCAGCGTGTTTCCCGTTACGCTGTTGTGGCCGACGATCACGGTGGGAATGCTCGCCACCGGGGCGATCGCGACGAGATCTTTGATCGGGTCCACCTTCATCCGCTGGATGTACGGATTGATCGCCATCGTGTTGACGTTGCCGAGAAACAGCGTGTAGCCGTCCGGCTGCGAGCGGACCGCGAGTTCGGTGGCGATGAGGCCGGATGCTCCCCCGCGATTGTCCACGACGAACTGCTGGCCCAGGATGTCGGTCAGCCCGGCGGCGACCAAGCGTCCGCCGAAATCCGAGGCGCCGCCCGGCGGGAAGGGAATGATGAGCCGGACCGGGCGGTCGGGAAACTCGCCGCCCCGGGCTGCTGCGGCGCAACACACCGCGCACGTAAGCAGGAAAAACCGAAAAAAAGTCCGCGTCATTGTCACACTCCTCCTTTCGCCTGTCTTGCCGATACAATACTCCAGGCACCGGGCGATTCCAAGGGCGACGGGGTCGGACCACGCCAACTCTCTGAGACTACGCAAATCGTGGCCGAAAACGGCGGTGTCTTCAGCCTTAGACGGGGAAAACGGGACGCACTCCATTTTGAGAAGCACGCGTCAAGCCAGCCCTCGCCGAGTTCTTCAACCAGCGGGCCTTTCCGGAAACAGCCCCGGCATCCAGCGAGCGGCAAGGGCCGCGGGAAAGGCAAGCCTGAGAGGCGCCCTGGTTGACTCCGAAACGAACACGCCTTGCTGCACCAGCTCGCTGGTCACGCGCCGCGCCGTGCGTTCTGGAATGGCGAGTATGGAAGCAACTTCTCCGCGCGGCAGTTCACCGCGATAGAGAGCGGCTTCGAGCAATTGGCCGGCGCGCCGGGGTAGAGTGCCAAGCTTCGCCTCCTCCTCGGCCCATACCAGCACCCGTGCCCGAAGCCTGTCGGGCTGCATCAGGCCTTCCATGAATGCCACCTGATCCAGGCAGGTTTCCAGAAAATACCTCGTGAACTCTGCCAACGCCTCCTCGCTCAGGTTGCCACGCCCGTCGAGATCGTTGCGCCGTTGCAGGTCGCAGTTCGAGAGCAGCTCTTTGTATCGGGTTGCGCTTCGCGCCAGGCCGCGAGCAATGGACCAGACGCCGCCTGTATCCAGCAACCGGAGAAAGCGCGCATGCGAGGCAAGGCGCGCAACACGCCCGTTTCCGTCGACGAATGGGTGTATCCACAGAAAGCGGTGATGCATAGACGCGCCGGCAAGGATCGCCTCGGCCTTGCCCAAACCCGCGAATACTTCTTCGAATCGCTGCATGAAGCGGGGGACTGCGCCGGGGCTGACTGGAACGTGCCTGCCGACCTTCACATCCCGCTCGCGCAGCTTGCCAGGCTCCACGCGGACTTTCTCACCGGTTTTCTTGCTCTCCACCCAGAGTAGCTCGTCGGGAAGCAGTTCGCAGAACCGTCTGTGAATCTCACAAGCGGCTTCTGCGGTCGCTTCCCGGTCACTCAGCGCTCCCGCGTCAATCCAACGCTGCACGAAGATGTGGGCCTTCGCCTCCAATTGCAGGTTGCGCTTTTTCTCGTCCTCGCTGTAGTCGTTCTTGAGCGCACGCTCGATATCGATCGGATGAGTGTCGTGCCCTTCGATGAGATTGCTGTAATAGCAATTCATCGCACGGACCAAGTCCGCCAGCGCTGTGAAGACACCGGGCGGGAGGCTCCTCCGGAATCCGGACGCTCGTGCGGCAAGGTCAACGGACAAATCGGTCAGCGCCGGTCTATGCCTGGAACCCTCCGACAGGAGCAGAGGCTCCATGCGGCTAACGGGTTCGCCGCGATCCATGGCCGCATTTTTCACCGGTATTTTGGCCGGTATTTTGGCCGGTTTATTAGTCATATAAGACTATATATTACAATACTTTACATTTAATTAATGGGTATAATGTCCAATGGAATGGCCGCTTTAGTGGCCATATGATATGACCGCAGGCCAAGAAAGGACAAGCACCAATACGCTTGACCAGCCGGATCGACCTAGGAAACCGAGCTCGCCGCCCCGCGTGTCAAGAATACCTTGCTGCCCAGGGGGGCAGGCACAGAGAGCAATCATGTTCGCATATCGCGCCGTTGTCGCTGCTGAGGAAGAGCTGAGGAAGGCTGACAGGCCGCGCCGGCCGGCCGTGCGCTCCTGTCAGGGTTAGAGGGGTCTGAGTT
>CAZQJF010000350.1:2383-4307 GCA_964593735.1 uncultured Streptomycetaceae bacterium
GACAGGCCGCGCCGGCCGGCCGTGCGCTCCTGTCAGGGTTAGAGGGGTCTGAGTTCGGGTCTGAGTTGGTCAGACTCGATTTTCCGTCCGGCCAACTTGGCGGGCCTGGCCAAATAACGAGGGCCGCCGCAGCGGCCCTCGGTCATGTCACGATTTCGTTGCCGCAGGCTACTGCAAGCCTTCGATGCAGACCAGAGCTTCGCGGCCCTTGTAGTTCGGCACGGCGCGATAGATCATTTCGACCCGGTTGATGTTGCGGTCCCGCCCTTGCAGATCGAGCGCCCGCGTGCGGCCGCCGCGCTCTCTAGCGAAGCGATTCCGCCGCACCCGCAATAACCGGCGTAAAAGGCTCGTAGAGGCAGCTTCCCGGAACCGCGGTGATCGGCGCAGCTTCGGCTGCGTCGAGCACGAGGTAAGCCCGGTACTTCGTGGTCATGTGCAGCCCGACGGCTTCGAGCCATGTGGCCCGCGATTCCAGCGGCCCCTGCCCGCCGCGTTCCGCGCGATCCCATACCAGAACCCGCTGTCCGTCCTGCACCACAGGCGCCCGGGACGCGCCATCGAACAAATTCCGCGTCCACAGCTGATACGCATGGTGAAAGCGCGCGCTCTGGCTCCCTCCGCCACCGATGTCCCGGTACGCCTCGCTCGCATACACATCCGCCGAGTCGATCGAGTACATGGCCAGATAGCGCGATGGCGCTCGGCCGATCGCCTTGAAACGCTGGGCCGTATGGATGCCCGGAACTGAAATCAGCTTCCGGAGATAGCCCGCATACCACTCGTGCCACGCCTGCTCGGTCGCGGGATCCGCGTACACGTGGTCGACCATGTAAATCATGGGATGTAGAACTCCAGATCAAGAGCAAATGAGCCGCAGATAAACACAGATAAACACGGATGAGATCAACTTCAAAAAATGCAGGTAGATTGATGAACTGAATTCTGTCCTTTGAAGTTTGCGTGTATCTGCGTTTATCTGCGGCTGAAATTGGACTTCAGGATCTGTGTTATCTACTCCGCCCGGATCCCCGCCTCCTTCACCACCCGCGTCCACTTCGCAATCTCGGCTCGCAAGTGCGCATCGGCCTCGCCCGGCGTGCTTCCCGTCGGGTCCATCCCCCGCCGGACAAGCGCGTCGCGCACCTCTCGCGTTTGCAAGGTCCTCAACGCTTCCGCATTGAGCTGCGTGACTATGCTCTTCGGGGTGCCGGCCGGGGCCAGCAACGCGAACCAGCTCGATGCTTCGTACCCCGGGACGCCCGACTCCGAGACCGTGGGGATGTCCGGCGCTGCATTGGAGCGCTTCGCCGAAGTGACCGCGATCGCCCTGATCCGCCCGGTCCTGATCTGGTCGATCGATCCGGGCAGAGAGGCAAACATGAGCTCTTTCAATGTCTTCGCCGGGACGGCCGGGTTCGCGGTGATCGCGACCGGCGCGGTGGCGACGAGCACGATCGCGCTGAAATCCGCGGCGGGCTTGTAGGGCAGCTTGGGGTAGAGCGCCGCGTTCACCGCGTGGCTGCTGCCGATCGACACCAGCGTATGACCATCCGGGGTTGCCTTGGCGGCGATCTCCGAAGCGATCGCGCTGCCCGCTCCCGGCCGGTTGTCGACGATGATCTGCTGGCCGAGGCCTTCGCTCATGCGCAGCCCGAGAACGCGGGCAGCGACGTCGGCGCCCCCGCCCGCGGGGAAGCCCACCAGGATGCGTATGGGCCTGGTGGGGTAGGCAGCGCCCTGAGCGTACGCCGGCGCGGCGAAGGCGCCAAGACCCAGCAGCGCCGCTACAACCCCGACACCAGGCACGAGAATCAGGCGGCGGCTTTTTCGCGCTGCGTGATCGTTGCGAAGCGCGAGAGCATCGCAGCGGCATTGCGGTGCAGGATCTTCTCGCGCGCATCCTCGCCGATCTGCGCTTCCG
>CAZQJF010000351.1:0-4298 GCA_964593735.1 uncultured Streptomycetaceae bacterium
CCGTCCACGTCGTCGGCGAAGGGCCAAAGGTCACGATTCGCGGGGACGAACCGCCTACCGGGTGGAGCTGAGGGGAGTCGAACCCCTGACCTCTTGAGTGCGATTCATTCGACCGCGATTTTGACTGACTAGGCGGAAATACTGGCGAATTTGAATAAGTGAGGTGGCTGCCCAGCCTTCTCGCCGCGCTAGTCAAGTGACCTATTAGGAAGCCCCCGCGAATCGCGAAATGCTGCACGTAACCGCGTGCCCCTCGTCCTGCCGCTCTTATGTGGTTGCATCAGGGTCTGCCTCAGCGCCCGGATCCGATGGCTCGTGCGCGCAGTCCCCCGTGACTCGGCTCGATCTGAACCGTGAGGCGCTCGCTGTCGAGCGCCGCCTGACCACCTTCTATGTGCAGCCAAATCTCGATCACCGTTAGTGCATCGACCTGCGGCATGCGGTTCTCGATGCGGGCTTTGGTTGCGCCAGCGAGATCGGGTACCGTCGCGAGCACCCCGTACGGCTCGCCGCGGGGCGCGAAGCGCAGTTCGGCCCTGCCGGTGCGCGGACTCGCCAGGGTGAGCTCGGCGCTGATCAGGACTCCACTGGTCTGCGCGGCCGTCGCCGCGAAGCGGCCATCTTCGACCCGGAGTACCAGCCGATCTCCGCTCAGCACCTCGCTGCGCTCGCTGACCAATTCGCGCTCGGGGATCTGCAGCCTCGCGACGGACTCACCGATCGCAAACGAGGCGAGGACGGCCAGCAGTATTGTCATGGTCGCGCCAGCCAGTAGAGCGATCGCCGAACCCGGCCGCGCCCAACCCGCGCGCTTGGCCGCGGCGGCCTGACGGACGCGCGCCAGGGATTCATGCATGGCCGTGCCGCTATCTATGGGAGCGGCGAGGCGTTGTACGAGACGCTCGTGCTCACGTGAAAGGTCGGCGCACGTCGAGCAGCTGACCAGATGGGTTCGCAGCGCAGCCTGCCCGGCCTCGCTTAGCGTTCCGTCGGTCGCGCCGATGATCAGGTCTTCCACGGGCCGACCTGCGATCGCGTGCACGGCGCTCATCGCCGGTCCCCGTAGAGGGCGCGCCGCAGCTGCGCGCGCGCTCGGAACAAGCGCGAGCGGATCGCGCCGATGGACTGTTTGCGGATCGCGGCGAGCTCCTTGTATGTGAGTCCCCCGGCGGCTTGGAGCATCAGCAGGGCGGCGTCCTCAGGTTTGAGCGTTTCCAGGGCGTCGCGCAGGTCGCTCTCGACCCAGCCCGTGCTGGCTTCCTCGGGAAGAGCATCGAACAGACGCTGACGGCGTGAGCGTGCGCGCAGTACGTCGATCGCCGCCCGCTGAGCGGCCCGAAAGAGCAGCCGCCGCGGAGGCTCCAACAGCTTGTCGTCCCGCGAGTAGCGGTAGACAGCGAGGTACGCGATCTGTGCGATGTCGTGCGCCTCGCTTTCATCGCGACACAAGCGACGGGCCAAAGTCCAAATCGCCGAGAAGGTCTGCGCGTGGAAGGCCTCGAAGGCCGTCTCACTGAAATCGGGGACGACCCCTTCCGTATCTACGTCGTCCGCCGGGCTCAATTCCTCGCGCCGTTCCTAAAGATCTTGTAACGAGCCGGTCTCGGCCGCGACTCACGACCCCTGCTGCAGCGACGTACTGGTGTCGGGGCCGAGATAGAGGAAGTGAACAGTGTTCAAGTGCCTTCGATTCTGCATCGCCGTGTGTGCCGTCGCGCTTGCCATCGCCCTGGGACCAGTTCGTCCCGCCTACGCCGGAGTCGAGACCGAACCCGTCGCCTGCTGGATCGAGAACTTGACCCCCGAGGTGCAAGTCGGCGCTCCAGCGAGCTACGTCATTCACCTTTCGGGTGGCCTTGGGAGCTACTCGATCAATCTCGCGTACGGCGACGGGACGTCCGAGGGCCGTTCCGTGAGCGCGCCTCAAGCGTCGTTCGCGCATTGGTTTGCCTCAAGCGGCGTCTTCGCCCAGGTCGCGCAGGTCAGCGCGGCGGGATCCAACACAACGTGCACGTCGAGTACCTCGGTCTATTGATCCGTGACTCCGCACCCGCACCCAACAGAGGAGTGAATCGGCCAGATGGCGCTCGTGACAGCGGCTGGTCCGAACCATTCGCGTGCGAGCAACGAAGGAGCTTGGCTGACGCCTCGAGACGTGCGAGACGGGGTGAGGGCCAAACCCTCTATGCCGCTGCTTTAGAGGTCCTATGTCCGGTCCTCGGGTCCATCGATGGCAAAAAGGGAAGCACCGCATGACACCCACGAAGTGCATTTCAACTGAAAGGGAGTTCATCCAATGGAGCAGCCACGGTCTTACCGACATCGGACGCTCAGATCGGTCCAGGTGCGGCTACCAACGACTGTTCGATTCATGCTATGCACGCTGGCGCTCGTCGTTGTGAGCGCCGGACTACTCGCGGTGACCCAGGTGGTCGCTGGCGCGCAGACCCGCGACACTAGGGTCGTCGTCGCGTTTAGACAGGCTCAGAGCGAAGCGTTCGTTGCAGACTTCATCGCGCGGTACGGACTTAACGTCGAAGCCATTTACCTCGCTAGCAACGGCTTTACCGGGACGCAGGCCTACCGGACCCTCTCGTCTCAGCGTTTGGTTGCGTCGGCGCGTGCTGCAACCCTTCAGGGCTTCACCAAAGCGCTCGAAGGAAACTCCGTGCGACTCAGAAAGTTCTTGGACGAGCACAGCGAGGCCGATCTTCTGGCAGACGCGACTCTTGCTGGCCAGGCACGCTCACTGCTCAACATAAGGTCGCAGATTCAGGCCGTGATCGGCGCGGCGCGTCGCGGCGACAGCCTGATTTACGCCATCGAGATGCATGGACCCAGCCCCGACCAACTTGAACGAGTTTCTCGTAACCCGTCGGTCCGAGCCGTGCAGCGGAATGATGGATCCGCGGCTGGCCGCCTCAAGCCCGAGGCCCTCGAAATCGAGTACCGGGACAGCGTCGTCGAAGGCCTTGACGGGCGCGCAACCCGTCGGGCAATGGTTGAAATCCTCGAGCGGGGAGGAAAGTGATGAAAAAACTAACCACACTGCTGGTGCTCGCCGGACTTCTTCTCTCAGCGCAAACGGCCAGCGCCACGTATTACCCCAACGACGGCAGCTTCTACTACAGCGGCGACACTTACGCTGACTCCTATTTCCGTTGGACGGCTCCAGGCCCATGGAGTCATGGCGATGTCGGATACGAGCACGATCTGGAAGTCAACTTCCCTGATTGGGCAAATGCTTGCAATGCTTGGACGAACCTTCCCTACGGCTACGACGACTGCGTTACCTTCGGCCAGTCCGAAACCGGGATGGCCACCGGGTCTTTCGGCTCGTATCACATAAACAATGTCGCTGCGAACACCACATACATGGGATGGTGGGACTTCTACCAGGAGCCTTCCAATCCGCCAACGGGCTCCACACCCGCCAACCTGCTGGGCGAAGAGAATGAGCACAGACTCTGCGGGGGGGACAGTCCCTGGTGCATGCTTTCGATTCGAGAGCAGTACCTTCTGGCAGGCTTCACCCTGACAGTCGGAACGGCTCGCTATATCGAGTGGTAAAGCGGTGAGGTGGAGCGCACGAAGGGTGGCTCTCGTCCTCGCCGGGGTGCTGATCCTCGCCGGGTATGTTGTACCGGCCCTTGCTGGAGAAGGCGTTAGCAGCCTACCGAGTGAGCAGCAGGAGGCGGCACGGCACGCGATCAGCCGCGCGCAAAGGCTTCTGAATCACCCCGTGGAGAAGCTCCTAACTGCATCGGTCCAGGTCGTAACAGTTTCAGCGGATCCTGCATGTGTTCCGGTTGAACCAGCTCGCGGGAGCTACCGAGTACAACTCGATATCCGGACCTTGTTCGGACTTACGTGGCGTCGCGCGGTCGACTGTGGACCCGAGTTCGTCACCTGGTGAGCGCTGCTAGCAGGGGAAGCTCTAGCTCCCCTGCTCGCAGAAAGACAGAGCTGGACCCAAACTTCATCAACTCATACGCGTTCCGGCTAGGACGCCAACGCCCTGAGGTTGTGGCTCGCCTCGAGAGCAGCTCCGTTTCCTGCCATAGGCGATCGCATGTAGCTTCCGCCGGTTCAACGGTCGCGAGTCATGCGACCGTGGCACGGCTGAGGAACGATATGACCGGCGATTCCGGATGTGCTCCGGGGCAATTGAGTAGTCGTCAAGTGACTTCTCATCGGCGAGCGGACAACGTAAGCGCAAATGGCGCAATGAACTCGCTGGTTCGGTGGAGCTGAGGGGACTCGAACCCCTGACCTCTTGAGTGCGATTCAAGCGCTCT
>CAZQJF010000352.1:0-4277 GCA_964593735.1 uncultured Streptomycetaceae bacterium
GGGACCGCGGGGTCATGGCCTTGAATGTTCCATGCGGGCTAGGAGTGTGTCGGATTTTGTCCCGACACACTCCTTAAGCAAAACCGCCCGCAGGCGAAAGCCACACAATTGGATTCGAAGTGCATGAATTCGACGCCGTGACGTCCTTGTTGACAGCCAAAACGGGTCTTTTACCCCGCTCTGCTGCAAGTCTGCGGGCGGTTTTGCATTTAGCAGCGCGGCGGAACTTCAAGTCCGACAGGCTGCTGGGGGCTTCGGACGATGGTAGCATGCGTTCCGAGGTGCTTTCAGCGCGCTCCGCGCCCCCAGGTCATGAGCTAAACTGGCAAATCGGGGACAAGCGCGCCGTCATGGCGTGTGCGCCCTGAGGAGTATCGCGTCCGTCAGTCCGGGAATTACGCATCTCACAACACGTAGAAACGAGGGGGAAACATGAATACGAGACTGTGCAGTACCGTCGCGCTCGCCGCGATCGGCATCCTGGCGGGCGCCAGCGCGCTTGCCGCCGAGGCCTATCCGACCCGGCCGGTGCGAATGATCATTCCATTTGGCGCCGGCGGCTCAACCGACGTGCTCATACGCATCGTCGCGACGCGGCTGCCTGAGACCTTGGGCCAGCAAGTGGTGATCGACAACCGTACGGGCGCGGGGGGGCTGATCGGCACGGAAATCGCCGCGCAGGCGGCAGCCGATGGCTACACGCTGCTCGCCACGGGGTCGCCGCACGCCATCTTCCCGCACCTGTACAAGAAGATGCCGTTCGATCCGCTGAATGCCTTCGCGCCGATCATGCAGATCGCCAGCCAGCCCTACGGCCTGGTCGTGCACCCGTCGCTGGGCGTGAAGTCGGTGAAGGAACTGATAGACCTCGCGAAGAAGAACCCGGGCAAGATCGACTACGCCTCCTCGGGCCAGGGGGGCGCGATGCACCTGTTCCAGGCGCTCTTCGTCAGCATGGCGAATATCAACATGATGCACATCCCGTACAAGGGCAGCGGTCCGGTGCGAAGCGACTTGGTGGGTGGCCAGATCAAAGTCGGCTGCCTGGGCCTCTCCAGCGTCCTGCCTCATCACAAGGCGGGCCAGCTGCGGATTATCGCGGTGACGAGCGCCAAGCGCTCGCCGGAACTTCCCGACATTCCCGCCATTGCGGAAACCGTGCCCGGCTACAATGCTGTGCTGTGGACGGGGATACTCGCACCGCGGGGGACTCCGGCTCCGGCCATCCAGCGCATACAGGGCGAAGTGACGAAGCTGCTCCAGACGGCGGAGGTGCGAAATGCCTACCAGCGGGCGGGAACCGACATCGTCGCCACTGATCCCAAGGCCTTCGGCGAGTATCTCAAGGTGGAGTACGCCAAGTGGGGCAAGGTGGTGCGGGACCTCGGGCTCAAGGCGAACTAACACGGCCAATTTTCGAAACTGTCGCGTCCCGAATTGGCCGATATCAGTGGAATGCTAAGATGCTATCGGATTCGGCCACTGGAGGAGGTACCTCATGTCGTTCAAGCTCAACCATCTGCATCTGAAAACCAAAGATCCGGAGAAGACGGCGAAATTCTACGTGGATACTCTCGGCGCCACGATCGTCAACCAGAACCCGAACGGCAGCTATCGGCTCGATCTGCACGGGTTGTCGCTCAACGTGTCGAAATTCCTCGAGACCCAGACCCGGGAGCAGAAGTACGGCATGGAGCACATCGCCATCGATACCGATGAGCTGGACGCCCTCGTGGCAAAGCTGGCAGCCCAGGGCATCAACATCCTGGAGCAGACCACTGTTTCCGGCGGTCGGCGCGTATGCTTTTTCGAGGGGCCCGACGGCGTGCAGCTCGAGTTCCTCGAGATGAAGGGTACCGCGCGGTAGAAAAGAATCAGGGGAGCCGACACCGATTGCGGCATGGCGGTCAACACCGAAGGTGTTCAGAGGTTCCCTAACAGTCCGTTGAAATTCTCCGTTCGCGCTGAGCGTAGCGCCGCAGGCGCGGAGTCGAAGCGTGCCAACTACCTGATGGTAAGCCGTTCATATTTCGACTCCGCTTCGCTACGCTCAATACGAACGGTTCTTTTGGCTATTTTCAACAAACTGCTAATGCGCCGGACCGATACTGAAGGCGGCCTTGTCCTGCTCGTCGAGCTGGGCGAGCAGGCCGGTTTCCCAGGACAGATACTGCTTCATGGCTTCCCGGTTGCCGGCGTGGCGGTCGTGAACGAAGAAAAGATAGTCGATGGACTCGGTATCCGAGGGGCTGCCGGGTGAGGCTTCGGTGGCATGGCCGGCCTTCGTCCATGCGGCGAGGCCGCCATCGAGCAATCGGATGTCCGTGACACCCGCCTCGCGCAGGTCGGCAACGGCCATGCGGGCGATATCGGGGTCATCGGCAACCAGGACGACGGCACCCGCCGCGGCGGAGGCATCGGACGTTATGCGCGTGCGGATAGTCCAGCGGCTGCCTGGAATGTGCGCTTTCCGAAAACTCGTGCTGGGATTGAGATCGAATACGGTACAGCTCGCGGCGCCGGGCTGGAGCGCACGCTTCAAGTCGGTGGCACTCATGACGGGCACCTGCGGCAGTGCGGGCTTGCGCAGCGGCTCTGCGTTGAGCCCGGAACGTACACCGCCCTCGAGAACGTATGCTTCACAGCCCAGTTGCTTCAACCAGCTCGCGACCACGGGAGCGCGCACGGCCTCCCCGTCGATCAGCACGATACGCGCGTTGCGCACCGCCACCCATTGATCCGTCGCCTGTACGAGCTGTCCCCCTGGCGCGTGCACGGCGCCAGGCAGCGACCCCGCGCTGAATTCCTCCGGCGTACGGACGTCCAGCAACACGGTAGTCCGGTGGGGGTCGCGCAACCATGCTTCGACGTCCGGCGTGGCAACCTGCCGGATGGCGTATCGCTCCATCAGGGCTCGCGCCCGGGCCTGCAGGCCGGGCAGCGCTGCGGCATCGACCTGCCCGGGATAGCGTCGCGTCGCGCCACGCTCGAGCTCGAAGCCGGCCAGAACCCATCCCTGGGTGCCGTTCTCGAGCGCATACACCGGGTTCGGGACGCCGAAATTGATCAATGTCTGTGCGCCCAGGATGGAGCGCGTGCGGCCCGCGCAATTCACGATGATTTTTGCGGCGGGGTCTTTGATGATTTCGCCGATGCGGTAGGGCAGCTCTGCGTTCGGGCAGCAGGTGCCGCCCGGTATGCTCATTTTTGCGTATTCGGCGTAAGGACGGCCGTCGACGATCACGAAGTTCTCACCGGCGGCCTGCATGCGGGCCAGCTCCTGCACCGTCACGCGCGGCGTGTGAAATGCATGTTCGACGAGCTCACCGAAGAGCTTGCTTGGAACGTTGACTCCCTTGAACAGCGCATATCCGGCCCTGGCCCAGCCCCCGGTACCGCCGGTGAGGATCGCCACTTCCGTATAGCCCGCCGCCAGCAAGCGCTTTGCCGCGAGCGCCGCGATGCCCGACACGCCGTCGTCGCACAGCACGATGCGGGTCGAGCGCCGCGGGACGAGGCGGTTTACTTCCCGCTCCAAGGTGCTGTAGGGCGTCGGCGTGGCGAAGAGCAGGTGGGATTCGCCAAACTGTCCAGCCTCCCGCACGTCGAGCAGCGCGAACTCGGCTGGGTCGCGCAGCATGGATCTGAGCTGCTGCGGAGAGACGCTGGCGAACGCTGTCATGGTGGATGCTGTTTCAAACCTTGTCGGCGCGAACCCCACCGCTACATGCTGTTGGCAGCGGCCCGGAATTCACGGACTACTTTTTCTCGCGCTTGTGGGGACCGCCACCCAGGAGCGCCGCGGTCGGCCGGTGACGGCGGTCGCGATGCTGATGTTGCGCACTGGGCGCCGCCGGAGCGGTGGCGGTTGGAGACGGTTGATAAGGTTTGGTGAAGTCGAAGGCCGGCGGGGATGAATGTGACGCCGGCTCGCGATGTTCTCTGTGTTCTCTGGCCTGTGGCCGGGGCCGTTCGTGAGGATTCCGCGGCGCCTGTGCCCGGGCCGGGCTCGAGTCGCGCCCGACACCGGTGGCGGCGGCCCGCGGGAGCTTGCGCTTCAACATCCTCTCGATATCCTCGAGAAATTTCATCTCTTCGGGGCTGACCAGCGAGATCGCTTCGCCGGCAAGGCCGGCGCGGCCGGTGCGGCCGATGCGGTGGACGTAATCCTCGGGCGTGTGCGGCAATTCGTAATTGATGACGAAAGGCAGCTCCTCGATGTCGAGGCCGCGCGCCGCGATGTCGGTCGCGACGAGCACCGGGACCTTGCCTTGCTT
>CAZQJF010000353.1:0-4271 GCA_964593735.1 uncultured Streptomycetaceae bacterium
GCGGAGAGATGTAATTGGTCTGCCGCGCATAGCGCCCGGTGATCTGGAAGCCGGTGGGGATCTCGCCGGGCAGATACAGCGTGACCGCCAGGTCGGCCAGCGGCTTCACGTCGAGCTTGACCGAGTCGCTGATTACGAGCGCGCCTGCCGCGACGGTCGCCGAACCGGAGCCGCCAAAGGTGAGAACGCGCTCCGAGCCCGGCACGATCGCCGGGCCCTTGTCCCGGATCCCGACACAGGCGGCGCCGATCGCGAGCGTGCCGTTGCCATACGCGTTCGACACCCGCACCCTCAAGGTGTCCCCGCCGATGCTGACGCGCGGATTCATCCGCAATGTGTGATTGTTGAAACCCACACCGGCCTCACTCGGCGCCGGCGAGGCGGCCCAGGTGCCGACCCAATGCCTGTTGTTATCCTTCGTCATCCGGCGCTACGGCGTTTTCTATTCCACCGGTATGAAAAGACTGTGGCGCAACTTGCCGAGCCCCTTCGACAGGTGGCCCTTGCCGGTGGTGTCCTCGACCAGGATCACCTCGCCGGCCGCGATAACACGGCTCTCCCCGTCGCTGGCAGTGATCCGCACCCCGGCGTCGAGGTTCACGATGTATTGACGGCGCGGCGCCGGATGCCAGTCGAGGTCGTACTCGGCAACGGTCTCGCGGAAAATGATGCCGGTGGCAGGCAGGCGTTTGGAGAGCTTGCTCCCGCGCCGCTCCTCGGCCCATTCGACTTCAATGTCGCGGAAGTGAGACTCGCCTTTCTCATCGGTGTACAGGTTGTGGATGCGCATGCGTGCTCTCCCCGAGGGTTCGAAACCACTGATTATGCCCACAACCCGTTGCTGCATGGGCCCGCTTTGGAGAGAAGCGTTTTCGAGTCAACCGTGCCTCCTTCCCCCCCTTTGCGGGGGAAGGTTGGGATGGGGGGGCTTCCAGCGCCAGCGACTTCACTTCGTCACCCGCGCCGCTCCTTCGCCGCTCGCGCCCGCGCAAGCGCGGCCTTGGCAATTGGCGCAACGGCGGATGCGGGAAACGGCGATACGCTGCTCGCGTTGATCTCGCATAGCACGTAGCTGTCCGCACCGGACGCGATCTTCGGGCCGAGCAGGAAATCGCAATCCCACAACACCGGCAGGCTGTCGCTATCGATGCCGAGCAGCCGCTGCATCGCCGGCACCCACTCCTCCTCCAGTTGCCGCCTGAGCAACTGAAACTCCGACAGAGTCGGCGGGTGATATAGCCGTGGGCCGGGCGGCGGTGCGGCGTCCGGCGGTGCGCCGGGAGGGGCCGGACACAGCGCGTTGATCGCCTGGTGCCCGAATCCGGCGACGCGGCCATGCACCAGGTAGCAGCGGATCATGCCCTCGGGCAGGCGCGGCTGGTACGCCTGGTCGAGCATCCCACCGTCGCGGGCGAAGTACGCGTCGCAGCGCCGGCAGAAATCCTCGAGGGTAATGCGCTCCTCGACCGATCCACGCTGCGCGTGCCTTACCCGGAGAACGCGTTCGCCATCGTTGACCGCGCGCGAATCGAGCTCGACCTTCCACACGCCGATGCCGCCATTGCCGCGAAGCTGCTTGAGCACGCGGGCGCCCGCGGCCAGCCGCGCCGACAGTTCCTGTCTCAATTGCGCGGCGCTGCGATACAAGCGGGTGTCGCAGCCCCAGCCGATGTCGCGAGTTCGGTACAGGACTTCCTTGGTGCCCAGTTTCATGATCACGGCGGGATGCCCGCTCACGAACACGCCCGCCGCGGCCACATCGCGCAGCATGGCGTCGAGTATCGACCGGTCGCGGCCGTCCTGAATCGGATTCACCCAGACCAGCACGCCATCCACGTTCGCCAGCTGGCGGCGCACATCCTCGCAGAAATCGTCGTGGTAGACGGCCGGCTCGGCTTGCACGCCCAGCTCCGCCAGCGCGTGGAAGAGCGGCAGGAACCGGCTCTCCCCGGGTGCAGCCCTGCGCCTCGCGTCGCGGTCGCCGGGATAGAGCAGCGCGACCCGGCAAGGGCGATCGTCGAGCGCGCCTGGATCTCGCTGGTTTGCCGCCTCGGACGAGGCGTGGGATTTGCTCGATGGCTCCAAAGTCACTCTCCATGTGGCGCATACGCCAATGTTGAGCAGGCCTTGGACGCCGGAACGTCTTGAACGGGGAGGCTGCCGAGTCCCCGGCAGTGCAAAGCGTAAACCGGCTCGCGGATACGCGTCAACGCTGCCAGGGGACATGAAGGAGTGAAGCGGTGAAGTACTTCACCAGCGACAGCGACTTCACTTCTTCACCAGCCATAGCGGCTTCACACCGCGTAGACATCGCCTTTCAGGACGCCGCCGGCCTCCGTGCTTTCGAGGACGATCGGGCGGCGAAACGGGTTGTTCGTGAGCTGATCGCGCAGCTCCGCTTCACGCGCGCGCAGCGCAGCGGCGTCCTGCGCGCCTGCTGCGGAGGCCAAGAAAGCCCCGGCCAAGCAGCAACGCCACCGCCGCCGCACGCAAGCCGTTTCCTTCCATCCGCGGGGAAAGAGTTGAACCCGAATCAACTCGCTCTATCAGCTTACCGGCACCCCCGTAACTGTCGTCGCGACCTCTTTCGGCGTGGGCGGGTTCGCGGCCGGGACCGTGCCCTTGAGCGGCGCGCTTTCCCAGTCCTGGACCTCAACTCTGCCCTCGAGCGCCTTGGCCCTCTCAGCCCGTCGCCGCGCGCCGACAAACACGCTGGCCAGGGCCCCAGCCAATCCGGTCAACACGAGCAATGCGGTCTTATTGATTACCATGGTGTGCCATCCTTGTGAAATGGGAGGTACCGGTAAGACGCATGGCGCCGGTGATTCGTTCATCAAAAGCGCGCTCGAACCGTTCGCGCGTGTGAACGAATAAAGGGGCACGCCTTTGACTCGGCACGGATCTCGCCTCACGATACGGGGATACGCCCTTGTGCCCGTCCCAACCGCCCCCATCTCCCGGTTGGGCAGCGCAACGCTCCCCGCAAATGTTCAGAAAACTCCCCTTCATCGTCTTCCTGCTCCACGCCTACGTGGGATGGCGGCTGCTTCCCGACCTGCCGCCCGGCGGGTTCGCGTTCGGTGCCACGGCGTTGTGGCTGGTTGCCTCCGTGATCGCGACCCCGCTCTGGCCGGTGGCGCGGCAGGTCGGGCGGCAGCCGCTCAAGGACAGGCTTACCGGGGTGAGCATGCTCGCGATGGGCGCGTTTTCGTCTCTCTTCGTGCTCACCTTCGTCCGCGATGTCGGATTGCTCGTCAGCGCCGTGATCGGCGCTCTCCCGGTAGAGATGGCTCTCCGCCACCAGGGCGCGCTCGCCGTGCCGATACTGGCCGCGGTCGCCACGATCGTGGGTTTCATCAACGCCCGCCGGCGCGCGGGAATCCGCCGCGTCGACGTTCCCATCGCCGGGCTGCCCGCGGCGCTGCACGGCTTCAGCATCGCCCAGATCAGCGATCTCCATATCGGCGCGACGATCAAGCGCGCGTACCTGGAGCGGGTCGTGGATGCCGTGAACGGCCTCGGCGCGGACATGATCGCCGTTACCGGCGACCTCGTGGACGGCAGCGTGCGGGACCTTGCCCGGCACACGGAGCCGCTATCCCGGCTCGCGGCCCGGCACGGCGCTTTCTTCGTCACCGGGAACCACGAGTACTACTCGGGCGCCGGCCCCTGGGTGCAGGAGGTGCGCCGCCTCGGCCTTGCGGTGCTCATGAACGAGCACGTCGTGCTCCGGCATGGCGGCGCGTCGGTGGTCGTGGCCGGGGTCACCGATTACAACGCGGGCTATTTCGATCCCGCGCAACGCAGCGACCCCGCTGCCGCGATGACGGGCGCGCCGGGCGACGCAGGCGTCAGGCTGCTGCTCGCGCACCAGCCGCGATCGGCGTTCGCCGCGGTGCAGGCGGGATTCGATCTGCAGCTCTCCGGCCACACCCACGGCGGGCAGATCTTCCCGTGGACTTATCTCGTGCGCCTGCAGCAGCCGTTCACCGCCGGGCTCCATCGCCTGGGGAAGCTTAGTGTCTACATCAGCCGCGGCACCGGCTATTGGGGACCGCCGAAGCGATTGGGCGCGCCTTCGGAGATTACCTATCTGCGGTTGGTGCCGGCGTAGCTCTTTCGCTGCTGGCGTTTGGGAGACAATGGCGGCACGATCAAGCGAGGTAATCCAATGACAGAGATCAGGTCCCGCCGCGCGCACCTCATTGCCGGTGGCTTTCCGCCCGGCTCGAGCGCCGGACACGACCACGACCATGCCCGCCTGCGGCTGC
>CAZQJF010000354.1:0-4263 GCA_964593735.1 uncultured Streptomycetaceae bacterium
CATCTCGCGCAAGCGCAAGCTCCTGGAAAAGCAAAAGGCGGGCAAGAAGCGCATGAAGCAGGTAGGCACCGTCGAGATTCCGCAGGAAGCGTTCCTGGCGATATTGAAGGTGGAGAGCTAGGTGAAGGCGCATCCGGAGGCACGCCCGTGAATTTCGCGCTGATCTTGTTTCTGCTGCTCGCGGCCACCGGCGCGGTCTGGCTGCTCGATCACTTCTGGCTGCGCAAACGGCGGCCCGAGGGGCGGGCGGAGCCGTGGTGGATCGAGTACCCGAAGAGCTTCTTCCCGGTGATACTCGTGGTGTTCGTGCTGCGTTCGTTCCTGGTGGAGCCGTTCAAGATTCCATCGGGATCCATGCTGCCGACCCTGCTCGTGGGGGATTTCATCCTCGTGAACAAGTACACCTACGGAATACGGCTGCCCATCGTCAACAGGAAGCTCGTGGACATGAACCAGCCGCAGCGCGGGGAAGTCATGGTATTCCGCTATCCGGAGAATCCGTCGCTCGATTACATCAAGCGCGTGGTGGCCCTGCCCGGAGACAAGATCGGCTATCGCGACAAGCGCCTTTCGGTGAATGGCGTCGAGGTCAAGCTCAAGCCGGATGGGGAATTCAGTTACGTTGAAGGATCGCTGTCCTTCGTCACCGCGCAACGCTTCGTGGAATCGCTCGGGACGCATGACCATGCCATTCTGATCCAGCCCGAATCGCCTGCCGTCCATTCGTCGGGGGTAAAGGCGTTTCCCTTGCGCGAAAATTGCGCTTACAATGACACCGGCTTCAGTTGCACGGTTCCGCCGGGACATTTCTTTCTGATGGGAGACAACCGGGACAGCAGCAGCGACAGCCGTTACTGGGGGTTCGTGCCCGAAGCCAACATCGTCGGGAAGGCATTCATGATCTGGTGGAACTTCGACGATTTCCGGAGGATCGGACGGTTCATCAACTGAGAGGATGATCATGCGAAAACAGGAAGGGGTAACGCTGTCCGGCTTCATAGTCGTGGCAATCATCGTGATCATATTTTTGTTGTTCGGCTTCAAAGTTGGTCCCGCCTACTTCGAGTACTTTACGATCCAGAAGCAGTTGAAGGCCATCGCCGAGAATCCGGCAGCAAAGGGGGGTGGGCGGCGCGAAGTGGAAACGGCATTCGCGAGCCGGTCGGCCATCGAGGACATCAAGTCGATCGGGGCCAGCGACATACAGATCGCGAAGGAAGCATCTGGCGTGGTGCTCAGCGCCGAATACTCGGTCAAGGTGCCGATCGTCGGCAACATGAGCGCCTGCATGGATTTCAGTCCCAGCTCCGCTAAATAGCCGGGCAGGACCGTCCGGGACCCGCGATCTTTCAACCTGTATCAGTGGTCACGGACGACGGGATTCCATCTGGCGATCCCCGTATCCGAGCAAGGAGACCTGGAACGGCACCAGTAATGGACATCGAGGAGTTCGGGCTCAGGGTCGGCCATCGCTTCACGAAACCGGAATTGCTGCACCGCGCCTTGACGCACCGCAGCTACAGCGCGGCCAACAACGAGCGCCTGGAATTCCTCGGCGACAGCGTGGTAAATTGCGCCGTCGCCCTCGAGCTTTTCGACAAATTTTCCCAGCTGACCGAAGGCGAGCTGTCACGGCTGAGGGCAAATCTCGTCAACCAGCAATCGCTCGCCGAGGTCGCCCGGCAATTCGCATTCGGGGAGCAGTTGCTGCTCGGCGAGGGGGAAGCGAAGAGCGGCGGCGCCCGGCGGCCTTCCATGCTGGCCGACGCGGTCGAGGCTGTGATCGGCGCGGCTTTTCTCGACGGCGGTTTCGAAGCGGCGCGGCGGGTCGTGCGTGCGCTGCTCGGCGGAGCGATCGACGCGATCGATCCGGCGACCTCCGGTAAGGATCCCAAGACATTGCTTCAGGAATATCTTCAGGGCCGGCGAATGGCGCTGCCGCAGTACGCGGTGGTCGCGACGCGCGGCGAGGCGCACGAACAGCTGTTCGAAGTGGAGTGTGTAGTTCCCGAGCTGTGCATCCGCTCGCTGGGCGCCGGCATGAGCCGTCGCAGCGCGGAGCAGGAAGCCGCGCGGCATGCCTATGAGCTCGCGACCCGGGCCTGACGAGACATCGCGGCACCGCGCCGGTTACGTTGCGATCGTCGGGCGCCCCAACGTGGGGAAATCCACCCTCCTCAACCGGATGGTGGGCCAGAAGATCAGCATCGTCTCGCCCAAACCGCAGACGACCCGGTTACGCATCACGGGGATCGTCACGCGACCGGATGCGCAGGTGGTGTTCGTGGACACGCCCGGCCATCAGACGGGCCACCGATCCGCGCTCAACCGCATGATGAACCGGGCGGTCGCCGCCACCCTGCAGGAAGTGAACGCGGCCATATGGGTGGTGGAGGCTTTGAGCTTCGAGGAGGGCGACAAAACCGTCGAAACGCTGCTGCCCGGGGAATTGCCGGTAGTGCTCGCGATCAACAAGATCGACCGGGTCTCCGAGAAGAACCGGTTGCTGCCCTTCATCGGAGAGATGGCAAAGCGGAGGAAATTTGCCGCGTTGATCCCGATTTCCGCCGGCAAGGGCACGCAAGTCGAGGCGCTGCTGGACGCCATGGTGCCGTTCATGCCCGAAGGTTCCGCGCTTTTCGGAAAGGACGAGATCACGACGGTGAGCGGGCGTGTGCTCGCGGCGGAACTCCTGAGGGAGAAGCTGTTCCGGTTGCTGGGAGACGAACTGCCCTACGGGTCCGCCGTCGAGATCGAGCAGTTCGAGGAGGAAGGAGACCTGCGCCGGATCAGGGCGGTGATCCTGGTCGGCAAGAGCAGCCACAAGGCCATGGTTATCGGCAAGGGGGGCGGGAAGCTCAAGGCGATCGCCACGTCGGCGCGCCAGGACATGGAACGGTTGTTCGGCGGGAAAGTGTTTCTGGAAATATGGGTCAAGGTACGCAGCGGCTGGGCCGAGGACGATACGGCGTTGAGGCGGCTGGGGTACGGCAACTGAAATGATGAATGCAGAATGCAGAATGATGAATAAGAACAGCGACGTTCGATGCGGGGATCCGTTCATCATTCATCATTCATCATTCATCATTTGACTTGGGTATGTCGGCAAGTCTCCGCATCGATTCGCAACCTGCATTCGTGCTGCACAGCTACCCGTATCTCGAGACCAGCCTCGTCGTCGAAACCTACACTCGCGACCACGGCCGGGTCGCAGTGGTGGCGCGGGGCGCGCGCCGTCCGAAGTCGGCGTTGCGTGGCGTCCTGCTCGCGTTCCAGCCGCTGCTCATTTCCTGGACCGGCAAATCGGATCTGCACACGCTCATATCGGCGGAGTGGCACGGGACGTACGCTCCCCTGAGGGGCGAATCGTTGATGTGCGGCTTCTACCTGAACGAGCTGGTGCTGCGGTTGCTGCCGCGCGACGATCCCCACGAAGGGCTGTATGGGGCCTACCGCGACGCGCTTGCCGCGCTCGCGGCCGGCGCAGGCCGGGCGGCCGTCTTGCGCCGTTTCGAGCTGAGCCTGCTGTCCGAGCTCGGCTATGCCGTGGTGCTCGATCGTGATGCGGACAGCGGGGCGCCGATCGCCGCCGAGGAAAGTTATGTCTACGTCATCGAGCGCGGGCCCGTCCCGGCCGCCGCCGGCGCCGCGGGAATCGGGGTAGAATTGGCGGGCCGGACGCTGCTCGACATGCGGTGCGGCAACTTCGCAAGTTCCGAGACGCAGCAGCAGAGCAAAGCGCTGATGCGCACCCTGATCAACCACTATCTCGGCAGCCAGGTACTGCACACGCGCCAGCTGCTGCGCGATCTCCACGAGCTATGATCCTGCTGGGCGTCAACATCGACCATGTGGCCACGCTGCGCCAGGCGCGCGCGACGCGCTACCCGAGCCCGGTCGAAGCGGGACTCGCGGCGGAGGCGGCCGGTGCGGACTACATTACGCTCCACTTGCGCGAGGACCGCCGGCATATCCAGGAGCGTGATGTGGAGGAATTGCGCGGGTTGCTCAAGACGCGCATGAATCTCGAATCGGCCGTGACGCCGGAGATGATGGAGTTCGCCCGGCGCGTCAGGCCGCACGACGTCTGCCTGGTCCCGGAGCGCCGGGCGGAGCTGACGACCGAAGGCGGTCTCGAGGTCGCGCACAACTTCGAGCGCGTGGCGCAGGCCTGCCGCGACTTGAGAAGCGCCGGTATCCGGGTCTCCCTGTTCATCGACGCCGATGATGCGCAGATCGACGCAGCACGGGAGGCCGGGGCGC
>CAZQJF010000355.1:0-4254 GCA_964593735.1 uncultured Streptomycetaceae bacterium
GATGCGCGAAGCCCACCAGGACGCGGTCGCCCGCGTCAGCGAGGAGCGCTTGTGGCGCCGCCACGTGGAAATGGCCGCAATCGGCGCGATCCCCGGCAATGGCGTCAACCGCGCCGCGCTGTCGAAAGAGGACGTCGCCGCGCGCAAGGTGCTGATCGGCTGGGCACGCGCTCGCAACTTCGAGGTGGGCGTGGACGCCATCGGCAATCTGTTCGTGCGCCGGCCGGGTCACGATACAGCCGCCGCCGCGGTGATGACCGGCAGTCACATGGACAGCCAGCCCCGCGGGGGGCGTTTCGACGGCATCTACGGCGTGCTCGCCGGACTGGAGGCGCTGCAGGCGATAGACGAGGCGGGCGTGAAAACCAGGCGCCCGATCGAGCTCGTCGCCTGGACCAACGAGGAAGGCGGGCGCTTTCCGCCGTGCACCATGGGCTCGGCGGTATACACCGGCGCCCGCAAGCTGGAGGACTTCCTCGACGTAAAGGACAACGAAGGGGTCGCTCTGCGGGACGCGCTCGCGCAGACGCTGGCCGCGACGCCGGGCCTGGCGCAGCGACCGATAAGGGCGCCGGCCGCCGCCTACATCGAGGCGCATATCGAGCAGGGGCCGCTGCTGGAAAACGCGGGCAAGACCATCGGCGTCGTCACCGGCATCCAGGGCCTGCGCTGGTTCAACGTCGAAGTCTTCGGCAAGACCGATCACGCCGGCACGACGCCGCTTGCGCTGCGGCAGGACGCGCTGCGCGAGGCCGTCAACGTCATCAACGCGCTCCATGAGCTGACGCACGACGCGACCGACACCGTGCGTTTCACCGTCGGGCGCATGCTGGTGACGCCCAACTCGACCAACTCGGTGGCGAGCCACGTGCTGTTTTCCGTCGACCTGCGGCATCCGGATTTGTTGACCCTGGACCGCCTGGCCAAAGCCGCGGAGGCCGCGGCGAAGAAAGCGGTGAAGCAATGCACGATCAAGGTCACGCCCACGCTGCACGACGACCCCTGCGTGTTCGACCCGGGCGTGGTCGACGCAGTCGAGCGCGCGGCCAACGAGCTGAAGGTCCCGAGCATGCGCCTGCCCTCGGGAGCGAGCCACGACGCGATGTACCTGGCTCGCGTCTGCCCCACCGGGATGATCTTCGTGCCGTGCGAGAAGGGCGTGTCTCACAACGAGGCGGAGAACGCGAAGTCCGCCGACCTCGCCGCCGGCGCGCGCGTGCTCACCGCCGCGCTGCTGGAGCTCGCAAACGCGTAGAACTCATCTCAAAAACAAAAAAAGCGGGAATTAGCCACAGATACACACAGATAAACACGGATGCTGTTCAGGGCGAGAGCCTTGTCCGAAGCGCACTATCTGTGTCCATCTATGTTTATCTGTGGCTTGATACAGGTTTTTCTGACCACTTCTAGTTGCACTGTGTCACGAAATATAAAAACCCCCTTCCCCCTTGACGGGGGAAGGCTGGGATGGGGGTGAAGAAGATCGCGTATGGCGGTTCACCCCCACCCTAACCCTCCCCCATCGAGGGGGAGGGAATCTTTTTTTGTGACACAGTGCAACGTGTCCTTGCATGAACATTTTGACAGCGTAGAGGGAGGTGCCGACGTGGCCTACGATCTTATCCTGAAGAATGCGCGGCTGGCGGATGGCGGTGCGGCGCGCGCAAGCGTCGACATCGCGATCGCGGATGGCCGCATCGCCGCCATCGGGCCGGGCCTCTCCGGCGCCGGCGAGAGCGTCGATACGCACGGCCGTCTCGTATCGCCGGGGCTCGTGGAGAGCCATTTCCATCTCGACAAGGCGCTGATCCTCGAGCGCTGCGAGCCGCCCAAGGACCGGCGCGCGACCGACCACATGAAGCGGACCGCCGCGATCAAGCACACCTTCACCGAAGAAGACGTCTACGCGCGCGCCGGCGCCACGCTCGAGCAGTGCCTGCTGAACGGCGTCACCCACATGCGGACCCACGTCGAGGTCGACCCCAACGTCGGCCTGCGCGGCTATTCGGCGATCGAGCGCCTGGTCAAGGATTACGCCTGGGGGATCGACCTGCAGCTCTGCGTGTTCCTCCAGGAGGGCTGGACCAACGTCGAGGGCGCCGAGGCGAACGTGGTGGCCGCGCTGAAACGCGGCGCGCCGGTGGTCGGCGGCGCGCCGAAATACGACACCGACGGCCCGCGCCAGATCGACCGCATCTTCGCGCTCGCCCAGGAGTTCGACGTGGACGTCGACATCCACCTCGACGGTGGCCATACCACCCACGACATGGATATCTTCCAGGTCTGCGACCTCACCGACCGTCTCGGTTGGGGCGGGCGCGTAGCCGTCGGCCACGGCTCCAAGTATTCCTGCCTGCCGCTGGAAGCGCTGGATGCGCTGGGCCGGCGGATGGCCGATTCCGGCGTCGCGCTGGCCGTGCTGCCGGCGACCGATCTCTTCAACGTCGGCCGCCACCAGGATCACAGCGTCATCCGCGGCGTGGCGGACGCCAACGCGCTGATCGCGCAGGGCGCGAATTGCTCGATCTCGACCAACAACGTGATGAATCCCTTCACGCCGTACGGCGACTGCTCGCTGGTGCGCATCGCGAACATGTACGCCAACGTCCTGCAGCGCGGCACGGATAGTGATCTCACCGACTGCTTCGACATGCTCACGGCGCGCCCGGCGCGGATCATGCGCCGCAAGGATTACGGCATCGCAGTCGGCAACCCGGCCGACCTGGTCGTGTGGAATGCGAAAACGCCGGCCGAGGTCATCGCGACCGTGGCGCCGCCCGTTATGGGCTTCAAGCGCGGCCGGCGCCTGTTCACGCGCGAGATCGCGGTGCTGCAGCGGCCCTAAGTCCCGTTCAAAGTTTCAAGTTCTAGGTTCAATGTTGCACGACAAACCTTGAACTTTGAACCTTGAACCTTGAACCTTGAACCTTGAACTACTTCCCTTCCCGCATCGCCCGCGCCTTTTTCGCGGCGGGGCGCTCCCAGCATCGATTGAGCCAGGCCTGCACTTTCGGCCATTTCTTGAGATCGACGGTCAGCGCGCGATACAGCGCCCCGGCGACGTTTAAATCCCCCACCGAGAACGCCGGGCCGGCGAGCCACTCCGATTTGGCGAGCGCGGCCTCCAGCACATCGAACGATTCCGCGCACTCTTTCCACGTCGCCTCGGCGATGTCCTTCTTCCGCTCGGCTTCCGGAAGCTCCTTGCTGTGCCTGACGTAGTTCACGAGCTGGCGGTCGAGGCGGTCGGTCTCCCACAGGCTCCACTGCAGCGCCAGCGCCTCGTGCTTCGGATCGGACGGATAAAGCGGGCTCTTGTGCTTCTTCGCCAGGTAGAAGTTGATGGCCATCGACTCGGACAGGATGAACCCGTCGTCGTCGATCGTTGGCACGCGGCCATTGGCATTGAGCGCGCGGTATTCCGGCGTCCGCGTTTCCGGCGCACGGGGCAGGTAGTCCTTGTGGTCGTAGCTGAGACCGAGCTCACCCAGCATCCAGTGGGTGCGCAGGGTGCGGGATTTTGCGGAGCCGTATACGCGAAGCATGCTAAGTCCTCCCGGGTTTGACGAAGGGAGTCAGAGTTTCACGATAATCAGGAAAAGGCAAGTAGAAGGCGGAAAACTGTTTTCGCGAGCTCGGGCTCGAGCCGCGAGCTGTCAATACAACTGGCGCGCGCGCCTTAGGCGCGCGCGGTTCAGCCAGCTGGGACTATCTTGTACTGTTACTGGACCCGGCGCAGGCCGGGGGTAAAGACTTAGCGGTAGTTGGAATTGGCCGGGGCGGCGTCGTACCGGTTTGGAACACCGTCGCCGTCCCTGTCCCTCCGGGTAGCGCCGTCCGGTGTGCGATCGTAGCGATTGGGAACGCCATCGTTGTCCCTGTCCCTACGCGGGCCTCGACCGTCCGGGGTAGCATCGCGGCGATTGGCAATACCATCGCCGTCCCTGTCCCCACGTCTGGCGGGAACAGCCTCGTAGTAAACGGCCGGTGGACCGAAATTCAACTGAACGTCCACCTGGGCCACACTCGAGGTCGGTGTTGCCACGGCGCCGATCGATCCCGCTGCAAATAACGCGGATACCAAGACTTTTTTCATGAACATGTCATTTCTCCTGAAGGCCATCCAGATTGGCTGTAACGGCATGGCGCGTGACGGCAAGCCGCCATACCGGGATTGACGCGCTGCCTGGAAATCGGTTTCAGCGCACGCAATCACACCACCAGCGTGGCCCGCTCACAGCCACTTCCAGCTGA
>CAZQJF010000356.1:0-4246 GCA_964593735.1 uncultured Streptomycetaceae bacterium
GGGCGAGGGCGGGAAGCGGCTCCGGTGGCTGGTGCCGGAGTAGAGCTCATTTCATACGCGCAGTGGATCGTCCGCTGATACAACCGGTTCGGTTCACACGGCAGGAACGAGGTGGCCATTAACGCTTCTCCCTTTGCTACACTGCCGCCTTCGACCAACATCTCCGCGGCAGGTTTCTGCCGCGCGAACCCCTAGCCGCCAACAAGAAGGAGGAAGCCATGAACAGCAGCGCGCGGTGCATCGCCTGTGTTGTCGCATGCGTGTCGAGTGTTTGGACGGTCACGGCCCTGGGGCAGGGAAATTACCCCATCCGGCCTATCCGGATGGTCATCCCTTTCGCGCCGGGAGGCGGCAGCGACGTGCTCGCGCGCATGCTCGGCCCGCGGCTTTCGAAGGGGCTCGGGCAACCGATCGTCGTGGACAACCGGCCTGGCGCAGCGGGCATCCTCGGCGCTGACATCGTCGCCAACGCCACGCCCGATGGACATACACTGCTGGGCACCACGACCACCTTCGTGATCAGCGGAACGCTGCACACGGCGCTCCCGTACGACGCTTTCAAGGATTTCGCGCCGGTAACCATGGTGATCTCGACGCCGTTCGGCCTGCTGCTGAATCCATCCGTGCCGGCGAAGACAGTGAAGGAGTTCATCGCCCACGCCAAGGCAAACCCCGACAAGCTTCTCTACGGCTCGTCGGGACCGGGCGGTTCTCCGCATCTCACCACCGAGCTTTTCAGTTCGATAGTGGGAATCAGGATGACGCACATCCCCTACAAGGGCATCGCTCCCGCCATCACCGCGCAACTCGGCAACGAGATCCAATTCACGTTCTCCAACATGTTCTCCACCATGGGCCACTGGAAGGCCGGTCGCCTGCGGCTCGTCGCGCACGCGGGAGCCAAGCGCAGGGAGGGTATTCCCGACGTGCCAACCATCGCGGAATCGGGCGTACCCGGCTTCGAGTCGTCGAACTGGTACGGCTACGTAGTGCCGGCGAAGACGCCGCGGAGCGTAATTCAGCGCCTGCACCGGGAATTCGTCGCGGTCGCCCAGGTCCCCGAAATGCGCCAGGCGCTCCTCTCGCAACTGAACGACGTCGTCGTGAATACGCCGGAGGAATTCGCAAAGCTCATCAAGATAGAAGCCCAGAAATGGGGAGGGATCGGCAAGAAGCTGGGAGTGAAGCTCAATTGAGCGACCGACCTTCAGCCGTCACGCCCTATCCGTCACGCCGTTCGCTCTTTCACCGACATCCACGTCGAAGTGGCGAAAGCGATCTTTTCGCCTTTGTCATCCAGCAGCTCAGCCTGCATGTAGGACAGGGTCCGCCCCTGGCGGAGGAAACGGCCGATCGCGGTGACCCGCCCGGATTTCGCGGCCTTGAGGTACTGCACCTTGATCTCGACCGTCGTGCCCGGACCGCTCTTTCTGCGCAGCAGGTGCCCCATGGAGATATCCAGGGCAAAGGCGATCACCCCGCCGTGCAGGCCGCCCTGCGGATTGAACATGAAATCCTTCAGCTCGAAAGCAATCCGGCACTCGTCTTCGAGATGCTCGAATTCCATCCCGAACAAGCGCGTAAGGAAAAACTTCCCGAAATCCTGGTCGTACGTCTTGAGCGCGTTATCAAACGCAAGCCTGGCGGCCGTTTCGTCTATTGATTTTTTCATTCCACAAGAGGGATTGGTACTTCACCGGCTGATCAAACTCCTTCAACAATGCGCATATCCCGCTCGACGGCGTCCTTGCCCAGGGCCTTGAGCGCCTCCTGGTAAGCGGCGCCGTCGTGCGCGGCGACCGCCTTCTCCACGCTCTCGAATTCGATCACGACGACGCGCTGGTTGAGCCCCGCCTCGTAGGTCTTCGCTGTCCCGCCACGGGCAAGGAATTTGCCCCCCGCGGCCTGGATGGCGGGGCCCGCCAGCTTCGCGTACGCCGCGAGCGCATCGGGGTTCTTGATGGAGCGATAAAATGCGATCCAGTATGCTTTCGCCATTGTGCTCTCCTTGAAAAATGATGAGGGCGTCCAACTTCGCGATGCGCTATCCGAGGCCGCCGTTGAAGTGATGCGGCGCGCGCGGTTTGCCACCCGGCACTTCTTCTCCTCACTGATGTTAGCATGGCCATGGCGCGCATCATGGCGGCGCCCACCCGACATGCAACCGATGACGAAAGGTACTGCGATGCCCACCACCACACCCAGCGGCATGGTCATAGAAGAGCTCGCGGTCGGAGACGGCGCGCTTGCCGCCGCCGGCCAGCAGGTCAAGGTGCACTACACCGGCTGGCTCACCGACGGCACCAAGTTCGACTCGAGCAAGGACCGCAACGACCCCTTCGTGTTCCCGCTCGGCGCGGGCCGCGTCATCAAGGGCTGGGACGAAGGCGTGCAAGGCATGAAAGTCGGCGGCAAGCGCAAGCTCACCATCCCGCCGGCGCTCGGTTACGGCGTGCGCGGCGCGGGCGCCGTCATTCCGGCGAACGCGACCCTGGTGTTCGAGGTGGAACTCCTCGGGATAGGTTAGTGCCTAGCAGCTTGATGCAAAACTCTTGAAAGCCCGTTCGGGTTGAGCCCTTCGACTCCATCCGTTCATCCCTGTAGTCCCGTTCGTCCTGAGCGTAGCGCAGCGGAGTCGAAGGATGAACGACTACGCTCAGGACAGGCTCCTCAATGGAGTCGAAACATGAACGACAGAATTCAATGAGTTGTTCACCCTTCGACTCCGTGCGTACGCGCGCAGTTTATCCTGAGCGTATCTCCGTTCATGCTTCGACTCCGGCACGGCCTACGCTCAGCACGAACGGAGAGGAGTCGAAGGGCTCAGGGCGAACGGGGTTTTACATCACCCTGCTAGTTCTCAAGTTCCTCGAGCTCGGCGTGCACCTCGAGCCAGCGGTGCTCCGCTTCGTCGATGAGCCGCGCCACTTCCTGCTGCCGCTGCGTTGCCCCTTTCATCCGGTCCGCGCCCTCCATCCCGGCACTTGAGTAAAACGCCGGATCGGCCAGTTGCTCGTCGAGCCGGCGTTTCTCCGTCTGCCATGCGGCGATCTGCCGTTCCAGTTGCTGCACCTCCCTGGCGAGCGGGCGGCGGCGGGCTGCTTTCTGTCTCTCCCCATATTTGTCGCCACGGCTGGTGCCGGAGGCTTCTTTTCGTGCCGCCTTCTTCGCCGCCTGGCTGCTTCCGGCGTCCTCGGCGGCGCGCGCGCCCCGCCGGGCCGCCAGCCAGGCGAGATAGTCGTCGAGATCGCCGTCGAATTCGCTGACGCGCCCGTCCGACACCAGCAGAAAAGCGTCGCACACCGTCCTCAGGAGCGAGCGGTCGTGCGAGACCAGCACCAGGCTTCCTTCGTACTCGGCGAGCGCCTTGGTGAGCGCGTGGCGCATGTCCAGGTCGAGATGGTTGGTCGGCTCGTCCAGGAGCAGCAGGTTGGGCCGCCGCCGTATCAGCAGCGCCAGCGCGAGGCGGGATTTCTCGCCGCCCGAAAACGGCGCGACCTGCGCATCGGCCATCGCGCCGCGGAAATCGAAGCCGCCCAGGTAGTCGCGCAGCAACTGCTCCTTGGTCCGCGGCTCCTGGCGGGTGAGGTGCCAGAGCGGCGACTCGTCGGGCCGCAACTGCTCCAGTTGGTGCTGGGCGAAATAGCCGATGGCGAGCCCCCTGCCCTCGATCCGGGTCCCGGACAGCGGCGCAAGCTCGCCCGCGAGCAGCTTGATCAAGGTGGACTTCCCCGCCCCGTTGGGCCCCAGCAGTCCCAGCCGCGCGCCGGGGCGCAGCGTGAGCCGGATATCCTCCAGCACGCTCTGCCCCGCGTAGCCCAAGGCCACCTCGTCCAGCGCAAGCAGGGGATCGGGCGCGCGCGCGGGCGGCGGAAACTCGAAGTCGAACGGCGCATCGACGTGGGCGGCCGCGATGCGCTCCATGCGGTCCAGCGCTTTCAGGCGGCTTTGCGCCTGGCGCGCCTTGGTGGCCTTCGCGCGGAAGCGCCGGATGTAGTTTTCCAGGTGCGCGATTTCGCGCTGCTGCTTTTCGAACATCGCCTGCTGCCCCGCTAGCTGCGCGGCGCGGGCTTCCTCGAACGCGGAATAATTGCCGGTGGAGAGGGTCAGGCGCTGCGCGTAGATGTGCGCGATGTGCGTCACGCACGCGTCGAGGAAGTCGCGGTCGTGCGACACCAGCATGAGCGTGCCGCGGTAGCCGGCGAGCCACTTCTCCAGCCAGACCACCGCCTCGAGATCGAGGTGA